>DOKO01000449.1:1170-6719 GCA_003510825.1 Stenotrophomonas sp. | reverse complement strand
CCAGAAAGAACTGGGTGACCTCGACGACGCGCCGGGCGAGCTGGAAGAGCTGGCCCGCAAGATCGCCGAAGCCGGCATGCCCAAGCCGGTGGAAACCAAGGCGCGCAACGAGCTGAACAAGCTCAAGCAGATGTCGCCGATGTCGGCCGAAGCGGCCGTCGTGCGCAACTACCTGGAGTGGCTGCTGGGCGTGCCGTGGAAGAAGCGCACCAAGGTGCGCAAGGATCTGAAGGCCGCGCAGGACACCCTGGACGCCGATCACTACGGCCTGGACAAGGTCAAGGACCGCATCCTGGAATACCTGGCGGTGCAGTCGCGCGTGAAGCAGATGAAGGGCCCGATCCTGTGCCTGGTCGGCCCGCCGGGCGTGGGCAAGACCTCGCTGGGTCAGTCCATCGCCAAGGCCACCAACCGCAAGTTCGTGCGCATGTCGCTGGGCGGCGTGCGCGACGAGGCCGAGATCCGTGGCCACCGCCGTACCTACGTCGGTTCGATGCCGGGCCGCATCGTGCAGAACCTCAACAAGGTCGGCAGCAAGAACGCGCTGTTCGTGCTCGATGAGATCGACAAGATGTCGATGGACTTCCGTGGCGACCCGTCCTCGGCGCTGCTGGAAGTGCTCGACCCGGAGCAGAACAACGCGTTCAACGACCACTACCTGGAAGTGGACCTGGACCTGTCCGAAGTGATGTTCGTTGCGACCTCCAACTCGCTCAACATCCCGGGCCCGCTGCTGGACCGCATGGAAGTGATCCGCATCCCCGGCTACACCGAGGATGAGAAGCTCAACATCGCCACCCGTTACCTGTCGCCGAAGCAGATCAAGGCCAATGGCCTGAAGCCGGAAGAACTGGAAATCGGCAGCGATGCCATCCAGGACATCGTGCGCTACTACACGCGCGAATCCGGCGTGCGCAACCTGGAACGCGAGATCGCCAAGATCTGCCGCAAGGTGGTGAAGGAAATCGCGCTGGCCGGCCCGCAGCCGGTGAAGGCGAAGAAGGGTGCGAAGAAGTCCAAGGCCCTGGTCAGCGTCACCAGCAAGAACCTGGACAAGTACCTGGGCGTGCGTCGCTTCGATTTCGGCCGCGCCGAGGAAGCCAACGAAATCGGCCTGGTCACCGGCCTGGCCTGGACCGAAGTGGGCGGCGACCTGCTGCAGATCGAATCGACCCTGGTGCCGGGCAAGGGCCAGCTGATCCTGACCGGCCAGCTCGGCAACGTCATGAAGGAATCGGCATCGGCGGCGCTGTCGGTGGTGCGTTCGCGCGCCGTCGGTTTCGGCATCGATGCGGACTTCCTGCAGAAGCACGACGTGCACGTGCACGTGCCCGACGGTGCCACGCCGAAGGACGGCCCCAGTGCCGGCGCGGCGATGGTCACCTCGCTGGTGTCGATGCTGAGCAAGGTGCCGGTGCGTGCCGACGTGGCGATGACCGGTGAGATCACCCTGCGCGGTCGCGTCACCGCCATCGGTGGCCTGAAGGAAAAGCTGCTGGCCGCCCTGCGTGGCGGTATCCGCACGGTCATCATTCCCGAGGAGAACCGCAAGGACCTGGCCGACATCCCGGCCAACGTCACCCGCGACCTGCAGATCGTGCCGGTGAAGTACATCGAGGAAGTGCTGGACCTGGCGCTGGAGCGTCCGCTGGCACCGAAGAAGGCGCGCAAGAGTGCGCAGCGCGTCACGGTGCGCAGCAAGGCCAAACCGAGTGGAAACGCGCGCGTCAAGCATTGACGCGCGCTGTCGAAATGCCTGAAACCCGCGTCGTTGCTGGCTTTCCACCTTGCGTGGGGGTAGGGGCGCTGGTATAAAAGCAGCACCCGCGAATGAGTGATCGCAGTCTGGCGATCACTGAATTCGGCGAACAGTTTCCACATGGCGGCCGTGCGCGCATCGCGTGCGGTTGCTTCCCTGTCGAATAAGCGGAACCCACCGCCAAAGGAGTTGTACAGAATGAACAAGACCGAATTGATCGATGCCGTTGCTGAAGCCGCCGACCTGACCAAGGCCGAGTCCAGCCGCGCTGTCGATGCCGTCGTTGCTGCCGTCACCAAGGCGCTGAAGGACGGCGATGCGGTCACCCTGGTTGGCTTCGGTACCTTCCAGGTCCGCGACCGTGCTGCCCGCACCGGCCGCAACCCGAAGACCGGCGACACCATCAAGATCGCTGCTTCGAAGAATCCGTCGTTCAAGGCTGGTAAGGCCCTGAAGGATGCTGTAAACTAAGCGGCTCGCTGGGGTGCTTAGCTCAGCGGTAGAGCGTCTCCTTTACACGGAGAGGGTCGGGGGTTCGAAACCCTCAGCACCCACCACAGCACCGCAGTAAAAGTTCAAGTGTGGAGCGGTAGTTCAGCTGGTTAGAATGCTGGCCTGTCACGCCGGAGGTCGCGGGTTCGAGTCCCGTCCGCTCCGCCACTTTGACGCGAGGCCCCCGGGCGACTGGGGGCTTTGTTTTCTTCAAGGGTTCGCCCCGCGGGAAAACAGCAACACAACTGGAGCGGTAGTTCAGCTGGTTAGAATGCTGGCCTGTCACGCCGGAGGTCGCGGGTTCGAGTCCCGTCCGCTCCGCCAGTTTCAAAGGCTTCCGGGCAACCGGGCGCCTTGTTTCAACCGGCCTCGGCCGGGGGAGACAGAAAGGTTTGCAGCAAACGTGGAGCGGTAGTTCAGCTGGTTAGAATGCTGGCCTGTCACGCCGGAGGTCGCGGGTTCGAGTCCCGTCCGCTCCGCCAAGTTGCAAGCAGGGGTATCTGGAAGTGCTGTGGAGCGGTAGTTCAGCTGGTTAGAATGCTGGCCTGTCACGCCGGAGGTCGCGGGTTCGAGTCCCGTCCGCTCCGCCATCCCGGATCCCAACAAGTTCTGCCCATGTGGAGCGGTAGTTCAGCTGGTTAGAATGCTGGCCTGTCACGCCGGAGGTCGCGGGTTCGAGTCCCGTCCGCTCCGCCAGCAGAGTTTGAAGTGTCAACGAAGATGCCCGTCGGTCCTGGACCTGCGGGCATTTTGCTTTTTCGGGGTCGATCTACGCCGGGCGTGGCCCGGCGCTACCGCTCGAGCGATGCGGCGCGGTCCAGCACCGACTCGATGGCCATATGCCGCTGCACCGATGCCTGCAGCGCGGCCAGCCCCGGGAACGCATCGGCCTGCAGCGCACGTGCGAACAGCGCCGGCAGCTGGTCCAGATCGCGCAGCCACAGACCTGCGCCTGCTTCCTGCAGTCTCGCGGCATGGTCGAACTGGTCGTAATCCAGTGGATGGACCAGCGATGGCACGCCGGCGCGCAGCGCGTGGTACATCACGCCGGCGCCACCGTGGTGCAGCACCCGGTCATAGCGGTGCAGGTGGCGCGCGTAATCGACGAACGGCAGCCGGTGCAGGTTCGGCAGCGGCTGCAATGCATCGCTTGTTTCATGCTGGTGGCCGTCGCTGACGTGGATCTGCCACTGCGGGTGCAGCGCCGCCAGCGTCGCCGCCGCCTCGGCCAGGCGCGGCTTGATCCAGTCCTGGTGGGTGCCGGCGGTGACCAGCAGATGCCGCGCGCCATCCACGAACGGCGGTGCTGCGTGCGTGCTGGGCGGTGTATGCAGCATCGGCCCGATGAACTGCAGCGCGCGTGGCCAGGTGCGCGGGAATTCCAGCTCCGGCACGCCCAGGGCGAGGATGCATTCATCGGAATACACGCGCTCGCTGCCATCGGCGCGATAGATCGACGGCACGCCCAGCCGCTGCATCGCCGAGCGCTGCCACGCGTGCACCCCGCGCTTGAACAGCCGGGTCAGCTGGCGGCCACCGGCATGCTGCAGCGCCTGCCAGCCCGTGCGCGCCGGGCGCTGGCCGCCCAGATACGGTGGCGGGCCGTCCACGCAGTCCAACACGCAGGGCGAGGGCAGGCTGGTCCACCAGCGGATGCCGAGCTCGGCGGCCAGCAATCCGGCCGGGGGCAGGGTGAAATCGACGATGGCCAGATCCGGGCGTGCGTGCTGCCAGCGCTGCTGCAGCGATTCCCGCATCTGTTCCATCAGCCGCAGCGCCTGGGTCAGCTGCGCGTGCAGGCGCAGTGGATTGGCCTTGACCGGCTTGGGCGGGTTGGCGATCTGCCACAGCGCCGCTTCCTGGTCTGCCGACAGCAGCATGCCACCGTTGAGTCCGCTGGCCGAGATCGCCGCCTGCGCACCGGGCGTGCTCAGCACGGTTACGTCGTGCTGTGGCTGCAGTTGCCGCGCGATGGCGAGGATCGGGTGCAGATGGCCGCTGTAGGGCGGGGCGAGCAGTTCGATCTTCATGCGTGTTCCTGCTGCAGGCGCGCGGCCAGTGCCCGGGTGATGGCCAGCACGTCCGGCTGCTGCAGATAATCCATGTGGCCGCTGTCGACCCACTGCCGCGCGCCGCGCCAGCCCAGTCGGGAGATCCAGTCCTGACGGCCAACCAGTACCTGCAGGTGCGCCACCGTAGGTGCGCGGCGTGCGACTGGCCCGTAGGCCAGCACGCTGCATCGCTGCGCCAGGGCCGGAGGCAGGGTGAGGTTGGCCAGCAGCTCCAGCCCGCAGCTGCCAACCAGCAGCAGGGTGTGCGGTGCGGCGTGCAGCAGCTGGGCCAGTGCCGGCGCGTGCGCTGCGGCGAAACCGGGCCGGCGCGAGCGCAGGTAGTGGCGGCTGTTGTGCCAGCTGGCCGCCAGCAGTGCTGCGGGCCGGTGATCGGGCGTGGCGACGTCGTAGGGAAAATTGCAGGGATGCAGCACCCGCCCCGGCGCCAGCAGGGCATCGCCGAATGCGCGCTGGAGCGGGCTCAGCGCACAGCGCGCCGGATCGCTCTGCCCGGTGAGGAAGGCCAGTTGCAGTTGCGGTGCGGCCGTGGGCATCGGCTCAGCCGCCCTGGAAATCATCATTGGCGTGCACCTGGTACAGCCGGGTGCGCCAGCGGATGCGCCTCACGCAGGCGGCATGCAGCAGGTGCAATGGCTGCAGCAGTTCGGCCAGCAGCGAGGCCAGCGGACGATGCCGGGCGCGGCCGCCGGCGCGTCGCTGCAGGTGTATCAGCAGGCCTGCGCGTAGCACCAGCACCAGCGCGGCAACGAGCGCTGGCAGCCCGATCGGCGGTAGCACGGCCAGCGCCAGCAACGCCCACAGCAGCAGCGGCGGCAGACCATGCAGCACGCCGATCAACATGCGCAGGCGCGGTGATTCATCGCGCAGCAGCAGCACCGCGAACAGCATCCAGCGGTGCATCTGCTGGCGGTAGCGCTGCAGCGTCGGCACGTGGGTCTGCACTTCCACCGGCGCGGTGGACTGGAACAGGCGCGCCCCCTGCAGGCGCAGCGCACGGGCCAGGGCCAGATCGTCGGCCAGCATCCGCAGCAGCGGGGTGAACCCGCCCAGGTCACGCAGGCGTTCGCAGCGCAGCGCGTAGCACATGCCGTTGATCGACAGCGGCGGCAGCCACGGCAGCAGGCCGAGGTAGGTCAGCACCGCATTGTTGTTGACGAACTGCGCCATCAGGCGTGCGCCGCGCGCGCCGTCGTCGCGGTAGCAGGGCAGGGCGGTGACCAGGTCGG
>DOKO01000449.1:588-1035 GCA_003510825.1 Stenotrophomonas sp. | reverse complement strand
CAGGGCGGTGACCAGGTCGGCGTCGGCCGCGCCCAGTTCATCCACCAGCTGCGCCAGCGCTGCGGCCGACAGGCGCGCATCGTCGTCCAGCACCAGCAGCACCGGTTCGCGCACCTGCGGCAGCACCGCGTCCAGCTTGAAGGTCTTCGGGTTGGTCCCTTCCGGTGCAGCCGGATAAATCAGGCGGGTGATCTTGTGACCTGGGTGTGTCGCGCACAGCACGTCCGCAGTGGCGCGTCCGATGGCGTCGGCTTCGTCCAGCAGCCAGTGGAAATGCGCGCTGGGCAGCGCCTGCAGGTTGTGCTGCAGCACCTGCGCCAGCAGCGGGTCGCCGCCAAGGATGGGCTGCAGGATGGCCACGCCGCGGCCGTCATGGCCGGCGGGCGCCTGCGGTCGGGGCGGACGCTGGCCCAGGATGCGCAGGGCGCCGGCGGCCTTGAGGCCCAT
>DOKO01000449.1:0-294 GCA_003510825.1 Stenotrophomonas sp. | reverse complement strand
AGCAGCAGGTAGAAGGCCGCCAGCAGCAGGCTGGCCAGGGCAATCCCGTTCAGGCTCAGGCCGACCATTGCGCACGCTGCTCGGTGATGAAGCGTTCGATACCGTCCTCCAGCGAAACCCGTGGTGGCCCCAGGTCGGCCAGCATGCGCTGCGGATTGAAGGTTTTTGAATAGGCGAAGGCGGCAACGCCGAAGCGGGTGATCGGCGGCTCGCTGCGCAGGCGCAGGACGCGCCAACCGGCTTCGATCACGCTGGCCGTGCGCAGGGCCAGCGCGGTCGGCACGCGGCGGCGTG
>DOKO01000370.1 GCA_003510825.1 Stenotrophomonas sp. | reverse complement strand
CACCGCCACGTGGTCGAGGCCATCGTCGATGGCCTGGCGCCGTGGTGCAGCCGCGTCGAAGCGCAGGCACAGCCGGTGCTGCACGCCACGGCCAGCATGTGGCACCTTGGCACGCGCATCCATGCCACCCTGAAGGATCCCGCGACGCCTGCCGCCACGCTGCTGGCCGAACTGCACCCGACGCCAGCGGTCTGCGGCACGCCACGCCAGGCCGCGCTGCAGCGTATCCGCGAGCTGGAACCAGTTCCGCGCGGCTTCTACGCCGGTGCAGTCGGCTGGCTGGACGCGCAGGGTGATGGCGACTGGTACGTGGCGATCCGCTGCGCACGCCTGCAGGGCACGCAGCTGCGGCTGTTCGCCGGTGCCGGCATCGTCGCCGACTCGCAGCCGGAGGCCGAGGCGGCCGAGACCGGCGCCAAATTCACTGCCCTGTTGAACGCCCTGGGTGTGCATGACCCGGCGCCCCTGATCGAGCCCATGCCATGAACAACGCTGTCTCCCCACGGCTGCCGCTGCAGCAGGTCTGGCCCGAGGATCGGGTCGCGCGCTACCGCGCCGCCGGCCATTGGCGCGGCGAGACTTTCCCGGCCTTCCTGCGTGAGCGGGCAGAGCAGTATGCCGACGAGATCGCGGTGGTGGCCGGCGACGTGCGCCTGAGCTATGCGCAGCTGTGGCACGAGGCCGGACGCATCGGTGCCGGCCTGCTGGGCCAGGGCCTGCAGCCGGGTGACCGCGTGCTGGTGCAGCTGGGCAACACCGCCGGCTTCATCACCACGGTGTGCGGGCTGTTCCGTGCCGGCCTGGTGCCGGTGTACGTGCTGCCGGCGCATCGCCTTACCGAGCTGGTGCACTTCGCGCGCAAGGCCGAAGCCAGTGCCTACATCACCGCCGATGTGCATGAGAACTTCGACCACCGCGGACTGGCGCGTGCGTTGCAGGCGGAAGTGCCGGGCATCGCGCATGTGGTCATCGATGGCGAGGCGGACGGGTTCATCGCGCTGGATGCGCTGCAGGGTGACCGCAGCGCATTGCCGCCGGACCCCGACCCGCAGTCGGTGGCCTTCCTGCAGATTTCCGGTGGCAGCACCGGGCTGTCCAAGCTGATCCCGCGCACCCACGACGACTACATCTATTCGTTCCGCGCCAGCAACGCGATCTGCGGCATCGACCGCGACAGCGTCTACCTGGTCGCGCTGCCGGCGGCGCACAACTTCCCGATGAGTTCGCCGGGCTTCTTTGGCGCACTGTATGCCGGTGCCCGCGTGGTGCTCAGCCCCGGCCCCGGCCCGGATGCCGCGTTCCCGCTGATCGCCCGCGAACGGGTGAGCTGCTGCGGCCTGGTGCCGCCGCTGGCCCTGCTGTGGGCGCAGGCCGCAGCAACCAGCAAGCACGACCTGTCCAGCCTGCAGGTGCTGCAGGTGGGCGGTGCCAAGCTGGTGCCTGAAGCCGCGCGGCGGGTGATCGATGGCCTGCGCTGCACCCTGCAGCAGGTGTTCGGCATGGCCGAAGGCCTGGTCAACTACACGCGGCTGGATGACCCCGACGACCTGGTCGTGGCCTGCCAGGGGCGACCGATCAGCCCGGATGACGAGGTGCGCGTGGTCGACGACCACGACCAGCCCGTGGCCGAAGGCGAGGTGGGGCATCTGCTGACCCGTGGCCCGTACACCATCGGCGCGTACCACAACGATGAGGTGGCCAACGCGCGCGCCTTCACCGACGACGGCTTCTATCGCACCGGTGACCGCGTGCAGCAGCTGCCGGGCGGCTATCTGGTGGTGCAGGGCCGGGCGGGCGACCACATCAACCGTGCCGGCGAGAAGATCTCCGCCGAGGAGATCGAGGACCATCTGCTGGCCCATCCCGCCGTGTTCGACGCGGCGGTGGTGTCCATTCCCGATGATTACCTGGGCGAGCGCAGCTGCGCCTTCGTCATCCAGCAGGGCGAGCCGATCAAGGGGCCTGCATTGAAGAACTGGATGCGTGGCCGCGGCCTGGCCGCGTTCAAGGTGCCCGACCAGGTGGTGTTCGTGGACAGTTTCGATACCACGGCGGTCGGCAAGATCAGCCGCCGTGAACTGCGCGCGCAGCTGCGTGCGCGTCATCTGCAACAGACAGGAGGAACGCGCTGATGGCGCTGCCCCGCATTACCCCATACCCCTTGCCGACTGCCGCCGAACTGCCGGCCCCGCGCGGCCCGTGGCGTCCGCAGCGTGATCGCATCGCCTTGCTGGTGCATGACATGCAGCGCTACTTCCTGGCGGCGTTCGACGCCGGTGCCGAGCCGCTGCAGCCGGCGGTGGCCAACATCGCGCGCCTGCTGGCGCACTGCCGTGCACACGGCATTCCGGTGTTCTATACCGCCCAGCATGGCGACCAGGACCGGCGTGACCGCGGCCTGCAGGCCGACTTGTGGGGCCCGGGCATGCGCCGCGGCGAGGAGCACGAACCGATCATCGATGCACTTGCCCCGCAGGCGGGTGAGCACGTGCTGGTCAAGCATCGTTACAGCGCCTTCCAGCGCAGCAACGTGGAAACCCTGATGCGCGTGCGCGGCCGCGACCAGCTGCTGGTGACCGGCGTGTATGCGCATATCGGCTGCACGGCCACCGTGGTCGAGGCGTTCCAGCGTGACATCGAGGCCTTCATCGCCGCCGATGCGGTCGCCGATTTCTCGCGCGCCGACCATGACCAGGCGCTGCACTGGATCGCCCGCACCAGTGGCGTGCCGATGACCACCGCGCAGCTGCTGGAGGTGCTCTGATGGCCACGACCAACGACGTGCTCGACCTTGAGCGCATGCGGGCCGATGTCGCGCGTGTGCTCGATTGCGACGTGGCCGATATCGGTGACGACGACAACCTGATGGATCTGGACCTGGATTCGATGCGGATGCTCGGCCTGGTCCTGGCCTGGGGCAACACCGGGCTGCCGCTGGAGTTCTCGCAGCTGGCCGAGCACAGCACGCTGCGCCAGTGGTGGGCGGTGGTGCAGAAGCTGCAGGCGGCGCAGCAGGCATGAACGCTGCGGGGCTGGCGACGCCGGTGGCGCTGACCGAGGCGCAGTCGGGCCTGTGGTTTGCCCAGCGCCTGGCACCGGACAATCCTTCGTTCAATACGGCCCATGCCGTGTGGATCGAGGGTGCGCTGGACGTCGACGCGTTCGTGGCCGCAGCCAACCAGGCGGCGGCCGAGGCGCAGGCCTTTGCGCTGCGTTTTGCCGAGGGCGAGGACGGCCAGCCGCTGCAGTGGCACGACGCCGCCCATGTGCCGCTGTTGTCACTGCGCGATGTGTCTTGCGAGGCTGATCCCGCTGCGGTGGCACGTGCCGCGATGCAGGCCGACCGCCTGGCGGCGGTGGATCCCAGCCGTGACCGCATCAGCCAGCAGGTGCTGTTCGATCTGGGTGGGCAGTGCTGGGTCTGGTACCTGCGCGTGCACCACCTGGCTGCCGACGGCTATGGCATGGCGTTGTTCAGTGACCGCGTGTGTGCGCTGTATGCGGGACGCGAGGGCGAGCCATTGCCGCCGCTGGCCGGCGTACTGGCCGATGATGCCGGCTATCGCGCAGATTCCCGTCGCGGCCTGGCGGGCCAGTGGTGGCGCGAAAAACTGCAGGGTGCACCCGCGGGTGCGGGGCTGGCCGGGACGGTAGCGGCCAGCGACGATGCGCTGCGTTTCGTCCAGCCGCTCGACGCTTCTTTCCGCGATCTGCTGCTGCAGACCGCGGTGCGTTGGCTGCAGCCGTGGCCGGACGTGCTGGCCGCGCTGTCGGCCGAGTACCTGCGGCGGATGAGCGCGGCCGAGGAAGTCGTGCTGGGCGTGCCCTACATGGGGCGCCTGGGCAATGCATCGGCGCGGGTGCCGGCCATGGTGATGAACGTGCTGCCGCTGCGGGTCGCGGCGGGCGAGGGCAGCGTCGAAGACGTTGTGCGCGGCATCGGCCGGCAGTTGAGCCAGGGGCGCAAGCACGGGCGCTACCGGGGCGAACAGCTGCGTCGTGACCTCGGCCTGGTCGGTGCGCAGCAGCGCCTGCACGGCCCGCTGGTGAACGTGCAGCCGTTCTACAGGCCGCTGGCGCTGCCCGGCGTTGCGGCCACGCTGGAGGTGCTGTGCACCGGCCCGGTGGACGACCTGATCCTGGGCTTCCGCGGCGATGGCCAGACCCTGCTGGATCTGGAAATCGAAGCCAATCCCGCGCTGTACAGCCGCGACGACGTGCAGGCGCACGCCACCCGGCTGCTGCATTTCGTGGCGGCCGCGCTGCAGGCGTCCGCCATCGCCGACGTGCCGTTGGCTACGCCTGAGGAGGCGCAGTGCACGGTCCATGGGTTCAATACCACCGCCCACGCGCTGCCCGAAACCACCCTGGTGGAGCTGCTGCAGCAGGGCATGGATCGTGATCCGCAGGCGACGGCGCTGGTCTTCGCTGACACCGCACTCGACCACGGGACGCTGGAAGCGCGCAGCTTCGCGCTGGCGGCCCAGTTGCGCGCGCTGGGCGTCGGCCCGGGCAGCGTGGTCGCGGTAGCGTTGCCGCGCTCTCTGCAGCTGGCGGTCGCGCTGGTGGCCGTGCTGCGTGCCGGCGCCGCTTACCTGCCGCTGGATCCTGCCCACCCCGATGAACGGCTGGCGCGCATCCTCGCCTCGGCACGACCGACCTGCGTGCTGGCCGAGGCCGACGTGCAGGCACGGCTGGGCGAGGTGCCGGTGCTGGCGCCCACGCAGTGGACCGCAGTGAGCTTCGCCGCGCCGTGGGTCCCGCCATCGCCGGACGATGCGGCCTATGTCATCTACACCTCCGGTTCGACCGGTGAGCCCAAGGGCGTGGTCATCGAGCACCGCGCCATCGTCAATCGCCTGCTGTGGATGCGCGAGCACTACGGTTTCACCGCCGATGACCGCGTGCTGCAGAAGACCCCGGCCACGTTCGACGTGTCGGTCTGGGAGTTCTTCCTGCCGCTGCTGTGTGGCGCGACCCTGGTGCTGGCGGGCCCTGAAGCGCATCGCGACCCGACCGAGCTGGCCCGGCTGATCCGCAGCCACGACATCACCACCGCGCATTTCGTGCCGTCCATGCTCGACGCCTTCCTCGCCGCGCCGGCATCGCAGGCCCTGCAGCTGCGGCGGGTGTTCACCAGTGGCGAGGCGCTGGACGCCGCGCTGCGTGATCGCTTCCACAGCCGGGTCCAGGCGGAACTGCACAACCTGTACGGCCCGACCGAGGCCGCGGTCGACGTGAGCTGGTGGCCAGCCTCGACCGAGGATCGCGCGCGACCGGTGCCGATCGGCTTCCCCGTGTGGAATACCCGCCTGTATGTGCTGGATGCGCGCATGCAACCGCTGCCGGTCGGCGTGCCGGGTGACCTGTACCTGGGCGGCGTGCAGCTCGCGCGTGGCTACCTGGGTCGCGATGACCAGACCGTCGAGCGCTTCCTGGCCGATCCCTTCCTGCCCGGGGAGCGCATCTACCGCACCGGCGATGTCGCACGCTGGCGTGCCGATGGCGCGGTGGAATACCTGGGCCGCAGCGACCACCAGGTCAAGCTGCGTGGCCTGCGCATCGAGCTGGGCGAGATCGAGGCCGCGCTGCGCGAACTGCCGGGCATGGATCGGGTGGAAGTGCTGCTGCGCCATGACGCGCCGGGCGATGCGCGGCTGGTGGCGTACGTGCCCTCGTCGTGCGCGGATGCCGCGGTGCTGCGCAGCCATCTGGCCACGCGCGTACCGGATTACATGCTGCCCTCGGCCTTCGTCGGCGTGGACCACTGGCCGGTAACGGCCAACGGCAAGCTGGACCGCACGGCGCTGCCGAAGCCGCCGCTGCAGGATGTCGCCGGGCTGGCCCCGCGTACGCCGCTGGAACAGGAGCTGGCAGAACTGTTCGCACGCGCGCTGGGCCGCGAGTTGCCGGTGGCCGTTGACGCGGATTTCTTCAGCCTGGGCGGCGATTCGCTGTCGGCGGTACACCTGCTGCTGGCCATCGAACAGCGCTGGCGCTGTGACCTCGGCCTGGGTGCGCTGTTCGCACAGCCGACGGTGGCTGCGCTGGCTGCGCGCATTGCCGAGCCCCCGCCGCTGGCCGACCACGCGCTGGGCCCGGTGATTGCACTGGCCACGGCGGAAAATGCCGCGCCGCCGCTGTTCGTGGTGCATCCGGCCGGCGGCATTGCCTGGAACTACCGGACGCTGGCACGTGCGCTGCAGCCGGCGCGCACGGTCTACGGCCTGCAGTCGCCGGCGCTGGATCCGCAGCAGGCCATGCCGTCCAGCATCGAGGTGATGGCCAACGACTACGTGCGCCGCATCGCCACGCTGCAGCCACAGGGGCCGGTGCATCTGCTGGGCTGGTCGGTGGGCGGCATCCTGGCCCAGGCTATGGCGGTGCGCCTGCACGAGATCGGTCGCGAGGTGGGTGAGCTGGTGCTGCTGGATGCCTATCCCAGCGAGTGCTGGCGGGCCGAACCGGAGCCCGATGCCATCGCGGCGCTGCGCGCGCTGCTGGCCATCGCCGGCCATGATCCCGATGCGCACCCGGAACTGGACAGCCGCGAGCGCATCCTCGCCTTCCTGCGGCGTGGCGGCAGCGCGCTGGGCAGCCTGCCGGACGTGGTGCTGGACGGGGTGGTGCGTGCGGTCACTGGGACCAATCGATTGATCCGTGAGCACCACCATCGCCCGTACGACGGCACGCTGGTGCATGTGCGTGCGGGCCGTGACCACCAGACGCGGCCGCAGCTGCAATCGGCGCTGTGGATGGCGCATGCGCGCAAGGTGCAGGCGCTGGAACTGCCGTTCCTGCACGCCGAGCTGACCGGCCGCGATGCGGTGGCACAGCTGGCGCCGTGGCTGTCGACACGGCTGCGGCAGTGGGATGAAGAACAGGAGATCGCAGCATGCAGTTGACCGGGTTTGAGGGACGCGTGGCGCTGGTGACCGGCGCCGCCGGTGGCATTGGCGCAGCGCTGGTGCGGCTGCTGGCCGATGCGGGATGTACGGTGGTGGCGACGGACCGTGAGTGTCCTGAGGTAGACGATGCACGCGTGCATGCACGTGCGCTGGACGTGACCGACAGCGCGGCGGTGGATGCCGTGGTGGCGGATGTCGAGGCGATGGTTGGCCCGATTGCGCTGGCCGCCAGCGTGGCCGGCGTGCTGCACATGGGTGAGGTGGCCGGCACCAGCGATGAGGACTGGCGACGCGTGTTCGCCGTCAATGCCGATGGCGTGTTCCATGTCGGCCGCGCGCTGGCGCGGGTGATGTCACCGCGGCGCCAGGGGGCGATCGTGACCGTCAGTTCGAATGCGGCCGGCGTGCCGCGCCATGGCATGGCCGCCTACGCGGCATCGAAAGCCGCAGCCACCATGTTCACCCGTTGCCTGGGGCTGGAGCTGGCGCCACTGGGCATCCGCTGCAACATCGTTGCCCCCGGTTCCACCCTGACCCCGATGCAGACCGGCATGTGGGAGGACGCGCAGGGCGCCGAGCGGGTGATTGCAGGCAACCTTGACACTTACAAGGCGGGCATCCCGCTGCGCAAGCTGGCCACCCCGGAGGACATCGCCCACTCGGTGATGTTCCTGCTTTCCGAACAGGCCGGCCACGTAGCGATGAGCGACCTCTACGTCGACGGCGGCGCCACCCTCCGCGGCTGACCTGCTGTGGATCCGATGCCTCGAACGGTCGCGATGTTGTAGAGCCGAGCCCATGCTCGGCTTCGGCAGAACCCAGCTGAGCATGGGCTCGGCTCTACAGAAGACAGCGAATTGATCCGGTAGCGCCGGGCCGTGCCCGGCGGCAGGCCACGGCAGGTGTCGATTCCCGGTAGCGCCGGGCCATGCCCGGCGATGTCTTACGGCAGGGTCAGGCGGTAGACCAGCATGCGGTTGTCGTTGTCGTAGGGGCTGTCGCAGGTTTCGCCCTGCATGCGGCAGTGGCGGGCGATGAAGTCATTGTCGTTGCCGATCAACAGCAGCACGTCCTTCGGGTGCTGCGGGTCCAGCGCGGGCAGAACGTCCATAGCCTCCCACTTCTCCGACAGCAATCCAGCATGCGGGCCGCGCGCGGTCTCCAGGTCCAGGCCCACGCGGGCCAGCTGGGGGCGATCCAGCAGGTTCAGCAGTTCATCGCTGCGTGCCGGGGTGATGCCTTCCTTCAACACCGTGCTGGCAGGGTCGGCCAGCACCGACGCCGTGCCGGTCTCATACGCGGTGCCGGCCAGATTGCTCGCCTCGGCCAGATTCACCAGCAGCACGGACTTGTAGACGATCGGGTCATCGCCGTCCTTGCCGAGACCGTTGCCATCGCGGGCCAGCAGCAGGAAGCGATTGGCATCCAGCGCGCGCAATTCGCTCTGCGCGGCGGTGCGGTCCAACTTGCCTTTGCCGTCGTGCGCGTAGGCGGGCAGGGCCATCACGTAATGGCCAATCGGCTGCTGCGGCGTCGGCGAGGTCGTCACGTCATAGACCAGGACGCGCGTATTGATCCGCCCAGCGGCATTGCCCTTGGCACTGTCCTGCAGGGTGGCGCTCTGCAGGGCCACGATCAGTCGGCTGCCGTCCGGCGACAGGCCCATGCCTTCCACGCCCTGGTTGTTGCGGCGGCCGCTCTGCGGCGGTGCCAGCGAACCAAACGCAGGCTTGCCATCAGTGCGAGGCTGGATCGCCACGGGAGGGACGATCACGCCCTGCAGCTGCCCTTGGGCATCGAAGTAGTAGACGTTGGCGGTGTACTCATCGCCCACGTAGAAATGGCCGTCGGCAGTGAACTGCAACGATTCGGCGTCCAGCGAGACCTTGCCCGCGCCAACGCCATCGGCCGGGGAGGGCAGCACCACTTCGCGCTGGGTGACGGTGTGCTCACCCGGGTCCGCACCGGTGAAGGCTTGCCCGTTGAAGTCCTTCAGCACCACGCCCTTGTCCGGCACGAGGGTGACCGTGCCGGGTTTGCCGGCACGCAGGTCGATGCGCAGGCGCATGCGCTCCACGCGGCCGGCATAGTCATAGAACAGGCCGGCCTCGGGATCATTGCGGCCACGGTCGGGCAGGGTCCACAGCACGCCCTCGTAGCCGCTGGCGGTGCGCCTCCAGGTGCCCGGCTGCACCGCCAGCGAAGAGAACGAGCCCAGCGTATCGCCGAGGAAATCCACCGTGCCCGCCGGCAACCGCCCGGCTGCGACCAGCCCCTTGTCCACGTAGGTACGGCCGCCCAGCTGCAGCGTGCGCGGCGGCACGCCACTGGCTTCATGCGGGGCGGAGTATCCACTGGCGGAGAGGGCGGCCAGCAACAGGGCGGTAGCAAACATCGGTGGATTCCTCGGGATCGGTCAGGGCGCTTGGCTTAGAAGCGCACGTCGATGGTGCCGAACACCTGGCGCGGCGCCGACGCATGGAACACGTACAGCTTGCCGGTCGGATCGCTGGCGGCGAACACGCTCGAATCCAGGTTGCTGGCGTAGCGCTTGTCGGTCAGGTTGGTCACGTTCACCGACAGGCGCACGCCCTTGGCGAAACCGACCTGGCCGAAGTCGTAGCCGCCGGCCATGTCGAAGACGGTGAAGCCGCCGAAGCCCTGGTCGTTGGTGTAGGTGTAGAAGCGCTCGCCGGTGTACTTGCCGCGCAGGCTGGCGAACCAGCCGTTGTCACGCCAGGTGATCTCGGTGGCCAGCAGCTGCTTGGGCGTATCGGTCTGGATCTTGCCCTTGATCTGCTGCTCGACGCCGGCCTGCACGTAGTTGGAGGCGTAGGTCGAACGGTTCAGTGAGGCCGAAGTGTACCAGCTGAAGTGCTCGTTCGGGGTCCACAGCACGGTCAGTTCGGCGCCACGGCTGTCGACACCGCCGACGTTGTAGAAGCGGTTGCCGCAGGTCGGGCCCACCGGCTGGCGCGAGTCGCAGGGGTTGTACTGCAGCAGGCGGTTGTCGAAGCGCACGCTATAGGCGGCGAGCGAGGTCTGCAGGGTGTCGGTGACGAAGCGGTAGCCGGCTTCGATCGAACGCGATTCTTCCGGCTTCAGCTTGCCCTGCGCATTCCAGGTGGCCTGGCTCACGGCCTGCGGGCCCAGCTTGAAACCGCCCTGGAACATGGCGATGTTCTCGGCGTAGCTGGCGAACACTTCGTGGTGGTCGGTGATGCGGAAGTTGGCGCCGACGCTGGGCAGGAAGTTCTTGCTGGCCTTCAGTGTGCCGGTCGCGAACTGGTTGTTGGAACTGGCCGAGATCGGCGTCTTCGCATCGCCAGGCAGGGCCTCTGCATCGGAGGTGGCGTGCGGGCTCTTGGCGCCGAACTCCAGGGTCAGGCGATCGTCGAGCAGGCGCCAGGTGTCCTTCAGGTAGAACTGGTGCGTCTTCCAGCGGGTGCGCTGGGCGAACACACCGGTGTCGGCCTGGCTGGTGTTCATGCCGCTCATGTCGCGCGGGCCGTCCACCGCCGTCTGGTAGCGCTCGGCGCTGCTGGTGTTGCGCTCGTACCAGACGCCGCCTTCGATGCGGTGCGCGCCCAGATCCCAATCGAACGACAGCGTGCCGCCGTCGCGGTCGATGGTGTAGATGGTGTTGCGGAAGATGATCGGGATTTCCTGCGCGGTGCCCTTGTGCGAGTAAGCGCCGCTGTTCCAGTTGTGGCCTTCGCCACGGTCGTCGTGGTGGTAGGCCACGGCGCGCAGGCTGAAGCCATCGGCGATGAAGAAATCGCCGGTCAGGTAGTACAGGTTGTCATCGCGCAGGATCTGGCCGGCGGTGAAGGCGCCGTCGGCGTCCTTGTCCGGGCCGCTGCTGTCGCACTTGCTGGCGTTGAAGCTGGCGGTGTTGCAGTACGCCTTGGCCACGGCCTTGTTCCAGTCCGGTGCGTAGCCGCCCCAGTCCCAGCCCAGGCCGCGCGCCATTTCGTCCTTGGACAGGTAGAAATAGTCGGCCTGGCTGGTGCGCGAGGTGTTGACGAAGCCGGTGATCTGGCCGCCGTCGAAGTTCCACATGCCCTTGGCGTTGAACTGCTTCGTGGTCGATTCGTTGTAGGCGGTCTGGTCGTTCCACAGGTCCGACACGGCATTCATGCCCGACACGTAGCCGGAGAAGCCGTTGTACTCGCCGCTGTCCACGCGCACGAAGGTGCGGCGGTTGGCATCGCTGCCGAAGGTCTGCACGACGCGGCCACCCAGCTCCTTGGCCGGGCGGTCGGAGGTGTAGGAGATGGTGCCGCCGAGGTTGCTGGTGGACGGTGTGCCAAGGCTGCCGATGCCCACGGCCAGTTCGGCGCCGGCCATGTTCTCGCTGATCAGCGCACGGTTGATGGTCAGGCCGTTGTAGTTGTTGTAGGCGCCATCGCCGAGCGGCACGCCATCCAGGGTGTAGCCCAGGCGGGTGGAATTGAAGCCGCGCAGGCTCAGGGTCATCGACTGTTCGTTGGTGCCCAGCGCGTCGGCCGACTGTGCGTTGACGCCCGGCAGCAGGTTGAGGGTCTTCTGCAGGCTGGTGCCCGGCGGCAGGATGTCGAGGTTCTCGCGGGTGATGCGCTGCACCTGGCGCGCTTCACCGCTGCCGATCACCGAGACGGCGTCGAGGTCGGTTGCGGAGGCGGTGCTGGAGGTCGGGGCAGCGTCCTGCGCCCAGGCCGCGGGAGCAAGCGCGATGGACAGCGCGGCGGCCAACATATTCTTCGTCATGTTACAGACACTCAGGCAGGCACGAGCCACCGCATGTGTGCGGAGCTCATGGGTTTCGGGAGGGGGGACAACGGATGCGACCGCTGGCGCTGCAGGCGCCGCGTGGTCAACGTGAAAATGGTGCGCTACATAGATGACTGTCTGGTGACATTGTCATCTTCGGTACAGCGCAATGCGGCGGTAGTGCCGGCCGCTAGCCGGCAAACGCATGGTGAGGCGTGATGATGCGCGGCTGCCGGCCAGCGGCCGGCACTACCGGGGCAACGGGATCAGCCCGCGGTGCGGGGCTTGCGCGTGCGCTTGGGCTTCGCGGTATCCGCGGCGCTCGCCGCGCCATCCTGCAACGCCTGCAGCCAGGACAGCGTGTCGATGTAGTCGATGAAGTGCCGCAGGTAGCCGGGGCTGGTGGCCTGCATCGTATCCAGCATGCGCTGCACCAGCACCGCCGAATTCAAGGGGCCGCCATCGGCCGGGGCCTCCGCGCGCAGCGAACGGCGCACCTGCACTTCACTGCGCAGCTCGCTCCACTCGCGGCGCACCTGGTCCAGCATCGGCAGCTGCGGGTAATGCGGCAGGCTGCGCGAGCCGGCATCCAGGTCGCGCACCAGTGCGCGCAGGCCTTCCCGCGGCGGCTGCGGCTTACTTGCCATCAGCGGCCTTCGGCTTGGGAATCGGTGCGATCTCCACGCGGCGGTTGCGCGCGCGGCCGGCTTCATCGGCATTGGAACTGACCGGCTGCTCGCTGCCGAACGCGGCGGCAAACACCGCATCGGCCGGAACGCCATCGGCAATCAGCGTGCGGGTCACCGTCAGCGAACGCTGCGCGGACAGCTCCCAGTTGTCGGCGTAGCGGCGGTTGCCATCGCGGATCGGCGCGTCATCGGTGAAGCCGCTGACCATCAGGATCTCTTCGCGCGAGCCCAGGTACGCCGCCAGCGGTGCGGCCAAACTGCGCAGCAGCTCCTGGCCTTCCGGCTGCAGCTGGTCCGAGTTGAGCGCGAACAGCACGCTGCCGCTGATGCCGATGCGGCCATCGACCAGGGTCACCCGGCCGGCGGCCAACGGGCCAGCCAGTGCCTGCTCCAGCGTCTGCAGGCGCTTGGCCTCGGCCTGGCGCTGCTTCACTTCCTGGTCCAGCCGCTGCGACAGTTCCAGCTGCACCGCCACCACGCCGACCAGGATCAGCACGAAGGCGCCCAGCAGCACCGACATCAGGTCGCCGAATGCCGCCCAGATCGGGGCGTGCGAGCCGCCGTCGACCTCCAGTTCGTCGCTCATGCGCTGCCGGCCTTGCCGCGGCGGGTGGCCAGCTGCTGCAGCTCTTCCATCACCTGCTTCTGCGACAGCAGGCTGAGGTCGACCACCTCGCGTGCCTGCGCCACGTAGTAGGCCAGCTGCTCATCGCTGCGCGCCAGGGAGGCGTCCAGCGCGCCGCCGATCTGTTCCAGGCGCCCGGACAGTTCGGTGGAGGCAGCGCCGAACTGCTCGACGGCGGCGCCGAAGGTGCCGGCCAGCTGGCCGACGTCCGCTGCGCTGCCGCTGAGGTGCTCGGCGATGCCATCGAGCTTGCCGGTCTCGGCGGCGATGTGGTCGGTGAAGCGGCTGCCGACGCGTTCCAGCAGCTCGGCCGATCCGCCCACCAGCGCATCCACGGCGCTGCGCTGTTCGTGCGATGCGTGGTTGATCGCTTCCAGCAGGGTCTGCACGGTGGCCAGCAGGTGGCCGCGTTCTTCCAGCATCTTGTTGTCGCGCACCAGGCTCTCGGACAGGGTGCTGCGCAGTTCGTTGATGACCTCGGCCGCGGCCTTGGGGGCGTCGGCGGCGGTCTGCAGCAGCGTCGAGACTTCGGCCAGGGTGGCGCTGGCCTGTTCGCGGCCGTTCTCGCCGATCTGCTGCG
Organism: Stenotrophomonas sp.; assembly: GCA_003510825.1. GTDB lineage: Bacteria > Pseudomonadota > Gammaproteobacteria > Xanthomonadales > Xanthomonadaceae > Stenotrophomonas. Next base: position 966 of record DOKO01000370.1, on the reverse strand, counting down.
CGGTGCTGGCCAGGGTTTCGCAGACCTGCTGCTGGCGCTCGGCCAGGCCCTGCGCGATGGCGTCGAGTGCCGCGCTCCACTGCTGCAGGCGCTGCGCGTCGCCGGCCTGCAACTGGGTCTGCAGGGCGACGTGCGCCTGCTGCAGCTCGGCAGCCACCGCATCCCAGCGCGCCTGGCGCTGCTGCTCGCGTGCGTCCAGCCCCGCCTGCAGTTCCGCATGCGCGCTGGCGGCCGCGGCCTGTGCGGCCTGCCAGTCCTGCGAACGCTGCGCCTCGTGATCCTGCAGCAGCGACTGGCCCGCGGCATGGCGCTCGTCCAATGCCTGCAGCAGCGCCTGTGCCTGCGTACCCAGCTGTGCGCCGACCGCCTGCAGTGCCTGTTGCTGGCGCTCCACCAGCGCGGCGTTCACGGCCTGCTGCTGTTCGGCAGCGGCGCGCCATGCATTGGTGTTGCCGGCGGCGTCGGCCTGCAGTCGCTCGCCGATGCGTGCGAGCACGGTCTCGGCCTGTGCGCCCTGGCCCTCACTGAAGGCCTGCAGGTGCTGGCGCAGATCGGCCACCAGTGCCTGCTGTGCCTGGGTCTGCTCGGCGATGATCCTGGCCCAGCTCGCTTCGGTGGACACGCGGCTGCGCTCGAAGCCTTCGCTGAGGCCGGCCAGCTGCTGCTGCACGGCGCTTTCGACGCGCGCATGCAATGCCTGGCCATGGTTGGCCAGCCCTGCCAGCGTGGTTTCCGCCATCGGCTGCAGCGCGCCGGCAATGGCGGCGGCACTGGCCTCGGCGCCTTCGCGCAGCGACTGCTGCAGCGAGACCGCCAGCCGTTCCTGCAATGCCTGGCTGTGGGTGAGGAAGTCGGATTGGCCTGTCAGCAGGCGCTCGTTGGCGGCCGTGCTGTGCTGTTCAAAGGCGCTGGTCATCGCCTGCAGGCGGTCCACCAGCGCGGGCAGCGCGGCCGACTGCGCCTGCA
>DOKO01000273.1 GCA_003510825.1 Stenotrophomonas sp. | reverse complement strand
CTACCAGCACCACCAAGCTTTTGATTTATTCCACATTTTTTTAAAGCATAGGGGCACGGAACCACATGCGTTTCACACTGCAGCGCGAAGCCTTTCTCAAGCCGTTGGCACAGGTCGTCAACGTGGTCGAACGCCGCCAGACCCTTCCGGTTCTGGCCAATTTCCTGGTCCAGGTGCAGAACGGCCAGCTGTCGCTGACCGGTACCGACCTGGAAGTGGAGATGGTGTCGCGGATCGCGGTTGAAGATGCCCAGGACGGCGAAACCACCATCCCCGCCCGCAAACTGTTCGAGATCATCCGCGCCCTGCCCGATGGCAGCCGGATCACCGTCTCGCAGACCGGTGACAAGATCACCGTGCAGGCCGGTCGCAGCCGCTTCACCCTGGCAACGCTGCCGTCCAACGACTTCCCGTCGGTGGACGAAGTGGAAGCCACCGAGCGCGTGGCCATCGGCGAAGCGACCCTGAAGGAGCTGATCGAGCGCACTGCGTTCGCGATGGCCCAGCAGGACGTGCGCTACTACCTTAACGGTCTGCTGTTCGACCTGCGCGGTGATGCCCTGCGTACCGTCGCCACCGACGGCCACCGTCTGGCCCTGTGTGAAACCGACCTGGCCAAGCCCAGCGGTTCCAAGCGCCAGATCATCGTGCCGCGCAAGGGCGTGACCGAGCTGCAGCGCCTGCTGGAAAGCGGCGATCGCGAGATCGAGCTGGAAGTCGGCCGCAGCCACGTGCGCGTCAAGCGCGACGATGTCACCTTCACCTCGAAGCTGATCGACGGTCGCTTCCCGGATTACGAGGCTGTGATCCCGATCGGCGCCGACCGCGAAGTGAAGGTGGATCGTGAAGCCCTGCGCGCGTCGCTGCAGCGTGCCGCGATCCTGTCCAACGAGAAGTACCGCGGCATCCGCGTGGAAGTCTCGCCGGGCAACCTGAAGATCAGCGCGCACAACCCGGAGCAGGAAGAAGCCCAGGAAGAGATCGAGGCCGACACCACGGTCAGCGATCTGGCCATCGGCTTCAACGTGAACTACCTGCTGGATGCCCTGTCCGCCCTGCGCGACGAGGAAGTCATCATCCAGCTGCGCGATTCCAACTCCTCGGCGCTGGTGCGTGAATCCAGCAGCGAGAAGTCGCGCCATGTGGTGATGCCGCTGCGTCTCTGACGTCTGCGTTGTTCCACGTGAAACAGAAGACGCCCGGGAAATCCGGGCGTTTTTTTTTGGGTTCCACGTGGAGCATTGAGGAGGATCCCGGGAACGGGAGTTCCGCGTTGCCGGTTTGATCCCTGCTTCCTGGATCCCGACCGGTTCCTCGCTCGATGGATGCACGACGGTCTAGCGATTCCTGGAAGTTCTCAGCAGGCCGATCTGCGCTCTGCTGACGCTACTGTCCACAGCCCGGTTTTCTGGCCGAAAGGCGCTGCCCTAGCTTTTAAATCTGGGTATAAATCTAAAGCATGGTGGTGATGGTAGGGGCAGATTTCGTGGAAAACAGGGTTATCTAATTGATTTAAAAGGTGTTTATGCACCTGAAACCCCCTGTATATGGGCCCTTGGGGCTGGGGGGGAAGCTGTGGATAGTTTTCCAGACAGCTGAAAAGGGCTTTTTTATCCACAGATTGCCCATACGTTGTGTATAAGTCATACAGACCCGCTGTGGACAGCGTGGAACGACTGCCCTGAATTCTTTGAAATCTGTGGAACGCTTCGCAGCCCTGCCCCGCAGATTTCAAGCAATTCGCGGCGACCTCCGCTGCTGCCCAGGCTGCGACGCACGGATACGGTTCCTCGCTGGGGTGAAATTCGCTGGATTCTGAGGGCGAGCACCCTGCCGGTTGCTGCAGATTTCAAGAAATCCAGGCCTTGCCAGCGTCCCTGTCGCATGGATTCGTCGCACCGATTTCCACGTGGAACCGCCTGGGCTGGCGAGATCGGTGAACTCCACCAGAAAAGCCATGCCCGCACCGGCGGTCTTGACCGATGCAGTAAGCTGATGGATTCCCTGCCCTGCTACCGCCCCGAGCGGATGGTCTCCCGCGTCCCATGCTGATCCGCCGCCTCGCCTTGAACCAACTGCGCCGCTTCAGTGCCGTGGAACTGTCACCCCAGCCGGGCTTGAACCTGCTGACCGGCGACAACGGCGCGGGCAAGACCAGCGTGCTTGAGGCCCTGCACCTGATGGCCTATGGCCGCAGCTTCCGTGGCCGGGTGCGCGATGGCCTGGTGCGCCAGGGCCAGGAAGCGCTGGAAATCTTCGTGGAATGGGACGAACAGCGCGCCGATCACCCGCCGCACCGTCGCAAGGCCGGTCTTCGCCATAGTGGCCAGGACTGGAAGGGGCGTCTGGACGGCGAAGACGTTGCCCAGCTCGGCAATCTCTGCGCTGCGTTGGCAGTTGTGACGTTTGAACCGGGCAGCCACGCCTTGGTCAGCGGTGGTGGCGAACCGCGCCGCCGTTTCCTCGATTGGGGTCTGTTCCACGTGGAACCAGACTTCCTTTCCCTGTGGCGCCGGTACTCGCGTGCGCTCAAGCAGCGCAATGCGCTGCTGAAGCAGGGCGGGCCGTCGCGGATGCTGGATACCTGGGACCACGAACTGGCTGAAGCCGGCGAACCGCTGACCAGCCGCCGCCAGCACTACCTTGAGAGGCTGCAGGAACGGGCGATTGCCCTGGCAACCGCGCTGGCACCGCAGCTGGGCATCCAGGGCCTGGATCTCAGCCCGGGCTGGCGCCGGCACGAATTGCCGCTGGCCGATGCGCTCCTGCTGGCCCGCGATCGCGACCGCCAGGCCGGTTACACCTCGGTGGGTCCGCACCGGGCCGACTGGAGCGTGGATTTCCACAGCATTCCCGGCCGGGATGCACTCTCACGTGGCCAGGCCAAGCTGACTGCCCTCGCCTGCCTGCTGGCCCAGGCCGAGGACTACGCCGAACAGCGCGGGCAATGGCCGGTCATTGCGCTGGATGATCTGGCATCGGAGTTGGACCGCACCCATCAGGCCCGTGTCCTCGAGCGTCTGCTGGCCGGTCCGGCGCAGATCTTCGTAACGGCCACCGAGACTCCGGCGGCCCTGGTGGATCTCACCGACATCACCCGGTTCCACGTGGAACATGCGCAGATCGTGGCTGTGCCATAGTGGCTACATCAGGGCCTGCGGGGCCCGGCTGGTATAATTCAGGTTGCACCCCTTCTTACCCGGCGCATCGCACCTGTGCGGTGACCGACCTGCGGAGCCTACGGCAAGCGCAATGACCGACGAACAGAACACCCCGGCAAACAACGGCAACTACGACGCCAACAGCATCACCGCCCTGGAAGGGCTCGAGGCTGTCCGCAAGCGTCCTGGCATGTACATCGGCGACGTCCACGACGGCACCGGTCTGCACCACATGGTGTTCGAGGTCGTCGACAACTCGATCGACGAAGCCCTCGCCGGCCACGCCGACCACGTCGCGGTGACGATCCACGCTGACGGTTCGGTCTCGGTGTCCGACAACGGCCGCGGCATCCCGACCGGCAAGCACGAACAGATGAGCGCCAAGCTGGGCCGCGAGGTTTCGGCGGCCGAAGTCGTGATGACCGTCCTGCACGCAGGCGGCAAGTTCGACGACAACAGCTACAAGGTTTCCGGCGGCCTGCACGGCGTGGGCGTCAGCGTGGTCAACGCGCTGTCGCAGAAGCTGCTGGTGGACGTGTTCCAGAACGGCTCCCACTACCAGCAGGAATTCAGCAACGGCGCCGCGGTCACCGCACTGGCCAAGCTGGAAGACACCACCAAGCGCGGCACCACCGTGCGCTTCTGGCCGTCGACCGTGGCGTTCCACGACAACGTGGAATTCCACTACGACATCCTGGCCCGTCGCCTGCGCGAACTGTCGTTCCTGAACTCCGGCGTCAAGATCGTGCTGGCCGACGAGCGCGGCGACGGCCGTCGCGATGACTTCCACTACGAAGGCGGCATCCGCAGCTTCGTGGAGCATCTGGCCCAGCTGAAGACCCCGCTGCACCCGAACGTCATCTCGGTCACCGGCGAACACAACAACATCGTAGTGGACGTGGCGCTGCAGTGGACCGACTCCTACCAGGAGACGATGTACTGCTTCACCAACAACATCCCGCAGAAGGATGGCGGTACCCACCTGGCCGGTTTCCGCGGCGCCCTGACCCGCGTGCTCAACAACTACATCGAGCAGAACGGCATCGCCAAGCAGGCCAAGATCAACCTGACCGGCGACGACATGCGCGAAGGCATGATCGCGGTGCTGTCGGTGAAGGTGCCGGACCCGAGCTTCTCCAGCCAGACCAAGGAAAAGCTGGTCAGCTCCGACGTGCGCCCGGCGGTGGAAAACGCCTTCGGCGCGCGCCTGGAAGAGTTCCTGCAGGAAAACCCGAACGAAGCCAAGGCCATCGCCGGCAAGATCGTCGATGCGGCGCGTGCCCGTGAAGCGGCGCGCAAGGCCCGCGACCTGACCCGCCGCAAGGGCGCGCTGGATATCGCCGGCCTGCCGGGCAAGCTGGCCGACTGCCAGGAAAAGGATCCGGCGCTGTCCGAGCTGTTCATCGTCGAGGGTGACTCGGCAGGTGGCTCGGCCAAGCAGGGCCGCAACCGGAAGAACCAGGCGGTGCTGCCGCTGCGCGGCAAGATCCTCAACGTGGAACGTGCCCGCTTCGACCGCATGCTGGCCTCGGACCAGGTCGGTACGCTGATCACCGCGCTGGGCACCGGCATCGGCCGCGACGAGTACAACCCGGACAAGCTGCGTTACCACAAGATCATCATCATGACCGACGCCGACGTCGACGGCGCCCACATCCGCACCCTGCTGCTGACGTTCTTCTACCGTCAGATGCCGGAGCTGATCGAGCGCGGTTACGTCTACATCGGCCTGCCGCCGCTGTACAAGATCAAGCAGGGCAAGCAGGAGCTGTACCTGAAGGACGACCCGGCGCTGGACAGCTACCTTGCCAGCAACGCGGTGGAAAACGCCGTACTGGTGCCGGCTGCGGGTGAGCCGGGCATCGAAGGTGCCGCGCTCGAAAAGCTGCTGCTGACCTTTGCCGGCGCGCGCGACGCGATCGAACGCAATGCGCACCGCTACGACCGCAACCTGCTCGAAGCGCTGGTCGACTTCGTGCCGATGGACCTGGCCAACCTGCGCAACGCCGGTGAAGGCCAGGGCCTGGATGCACTGGCCAAGCGTCTCAACCAGGGCAGCCTGGGCAGTGCGCGTTTCAGCCTGGAACTGCAGGAGCCGAACGACGAGCGTCCGGCCGCCGTGCTGGTGACCCGCCGCCACATGGGCGAGGAGCACGTGCAGGTGCTGCCGCTGGCCGCCTTCGAAGGTGGCGAACTGCGTGCCATCTACCAGGCCGCCAGCCTGCTGCACGGCCTGGTGCGCGAAGGCGCCACCATCGGCCGCGGAGCCAAGTCGGTCGAAGTGGACAGCTTCGCCAAGGCACAGAGCTGGCTGCTGGAGGAAGCAAAGCGCGGCCGCCAGATCCAGCGCTTCAAGGGCCTGGGTGAAATGAACCCGGAACAGCTGTGGGATACCACCGTCAATCCCGATACCCGTCGCCTGCTGCAGGTGCGCATCGAGGATGCTGTCGCGGCTGACCAGATCTTCAGCACCCTGATGGGCGATGTCGTCGAACCGCGTCGTGACTTCATTGAAGACAACGCGCTGAAGGTCGCCAACCTGGATATCTGACACGCTTCGACCGTGGCCGGTGCGCGGGGATGCGCGCCGGCCTTCGCCCTCTGACCGCAGGTAATCGATGTCCGCTTCCGTCCCGGTATCCGCCCCGCCGCCCGTTCCGCCAGCCTCGGCTGCGCCGCGCCGCGGTTCGCCCGTGGCAGGCTTCTTCATCGATCTGGGCATCGGCGCCGCCACGCTGTTCATCCTCAGCCTGGTCGCTGGCCTGGCGTGGGGCCTGTATCGCGGCATCCAGGTCGGCTATGCGAGCGCGAAGAACAACGGCGCCGGCATCGACCCGTCCAGCGTGACCGAAGCGCTGGGCACGCCCGGTGCCCTGGCGCAGGTGCTGATGGCCCTGGTGTCGACCGGTGGCGCGGCGCTGCTGCTGTACTTCCTGCGGCGGCCGGCCAATGCGGCCGAACGGCAGGCCTCGATGCAGGCGCTGCGGCGCCCGTCCACCTGGGGCTGGACCCTGCTGGTGGCCACGCTGATCGTGATCGGCAGCAATGGCATCGCCTTCCTGGCCAAGCAGTTCGGCGTCGAACCGGTGCCGACCAACCTGGCACTGATGCAGCACGCCATCGAGCGTTTCCCGCTGTTCCTGGTGCTGTTTGCGGTGGTGCTGGCGCCGGCCTACGAAGAGCTGCTGTTCCGCCGCGTGCTGTTCGGGCGGCTGTGGCAGGCCGGCCGGCCCTGGCTGGGCGTGCTGCTGAGCAGCCTGGCCTTCGCCCTGATCCATGAGATTCCCGGCACCAGCGCCAACGGCCCGGCCGAGATCGCCCAGCTGTGGCTGGTCTACGGCGGCATGGGCGCCGCGTTCTGCTGGCTCTACCGGCGCACCGGGACGCTGTGGGCGGCGATCATCGCGCACGGCTTGAACAACGCCGTGGCCTTGGCCGCGCTGGTGTTCTTCGGGTCAATGTAAGGCCGTGGCCGCTTGACGAAAAATTAAGCGGGCCCAGTCCACACTGCCTGCATGAACACGGGGGATTCCATGAAATCACTGCTGCTCGCCCTGCTCATCACCGTGCTGGTGGGTGCCTGCGCGACCACCACCTCACCGACCGGCCGCCGGCAGATGGTCGGTGGCGTGTCGCAGGCCCAGCTCGACCAGATGGGCGCGCAGGCCTTTGCGGAAACCAAGCAGAAGCAGAAGGTCGGCACCGACGGGCGCCAGAACGCGTACGTGCAGTGCGTGGTCGATGCGCTGGTTGCACAGCTGCCCCAACAGTACCGTGGCGTACGGTGGGAAACCGCCGTGTTCGTCGACAAGGAACCCAACGCCTTCGCCCTGCCCGGCGGCAAGGTGGGCGTGAACACCGGCATCTTCACTGTCGCCAAGAACCAGGACCAGCTGGCAGCCGTCATCGGCCATGAGATCGGCCACGTCATTGCCCGCCACCAGGAAGAGCGCATTACCCGGCAGATGGGCGCGCAGACCGGACTGGCGATCGCCGGCATGATCGCGGGGGCCTATGGCGGCGAGGGCGCTGCCAGCACCGTCAACCAGCTGGGCGGCTCGGCCGCGCAGACCGCCTTCCTGCTGCCCGGGTCACGCACGCAGGAAACCGAGGCCGACGACATCGGCCAGCGCCTGATGGCTGATGCCGGTTTCAACCCGGCGCAGGCGGTCGACCTGTGGCAGAACATGATGGCCGCCAGTGGCGGACGCAGCCCGCAATGGCTGTCCACGCACCCTGATCCGGCCCACCGCATCCGCGAACTGCAGCGCGCTGCACCGTCCCTTGCACCCGCTTATCAGCAGGCCCAGGCCGCTGGTCGCAGGCCAAAGTGTGGCTGAGTGCGCAGATTCATGCTGTATTGCAGCACATAAAACGATTTCTCACGCCATCTGTTTCTGATACGTTTGGCGGCTCAGATTTTTCTGACAGTCCGACTTTGCCGCTGACGGCGGTTCGATCGAGGTGAACGATGATTTTCCGCAACCACAAAGCTGTGCTTTCCGTCCTCATCGCGACCGCCCTGACCGGCGCCGTGGTCACCGATGCCTTCGCGCAGTCCTCGCGTTCGTCCGAGCGCGGCAACCGCGGTGGCAAGCAGCAGGCCAAGGCCGAAGTCCTGTACCCGAATGCCACTCGTGAGGAGCCGAAGGAAAAGGCGTCCTCGAAGATGGGCAAGCAGCTGCAGAAGCTGATTGACAACTACAACGACCAGAAGTTCCCGGAGACCCTGCAGATTGCAGGCGAGATCCTGGGCAACAGCGCTTCGAACAACTACGACAAGTCGCTGGCCGCGCAGCTGGCTTCGCAGGCTGCCTACCAGAGCGACGACACCGCCGGTGCCATCGGTTACCTGAAGCAGGCGCTGCAGCTGAACGGCCTGGACAACAACGGCCACTTCCAGTCGATGCTGATGCTGGGCCAGCTGCAGCTGCAGGAAGACCAGACCGCCGAAGGCCTGGCCACGCTGGACAAGTACTTCGCCGAGAGCAAGTCGAACAAGCCGGAAGAGCTGATCGCCAAGGGCCAGGCCCTGTACCAGCTGGAGCGCTACCAGGAAGCGATCCCGGTGCTGCAGCAGGCCATCGCCGGCGCGACCGAGCCGAAGGACAACTGGAACCAGCTGCTGATGGCTGCCCTGTCCGAAGCCGGCCAGACCGGTGAAGCGGTCAAGACTGCTGAAGCCCTGGCGGCCAAGAACCCGAACGACAAGAAAGCGCAGCTGAACCTGGCCAACATGTACATGCAGGCCGATCAGATGCCGAAGGCCGCCGCGGTGATGGACAAGCTGCGCAGCAGCGGCCAGCTCACCGAAGAGCGCGAGTACAAGCAGCTGTACTCGATCTACGCCAACACCGAGAACAAGGAAAAGGACGTCATCGCGGTCATCAACGAAGGGTTGCAGAAGGGCATCCTGAAGCCGGACTACCAGGTTTACCTGGCGCTGGCCCAGTCCTACTACTACTCCGACCAGGTGCCGCAGGCGATCGAGGCGTGGCAGAAGGCTGCCCCGCTGTCCAAGGACGGTGAGACCTACCTGAACCTGGCACGCGTCCTGCATTCCGAAGGTCGCATTCCCGAGGCCAAGAAGGCCGCCCAGGAAGCTCTGGCGAAGGGCGTGAAGAACCAGGCTGATGCCAAAAAAATCATCAACCTGAAGTAAGTAGGAATAACGCCTGAACGCCTGCACAGTTGATGCGCAGGCGCTCAGGATTGGTATAAGCTTGGAGGTTCCTGCGGTGTCATGCACCGCTGATCA
>DOKO01000089.1 GCA_003510825.1 Stenotrophomonas sp. | reverse complement strand
GTACGGCGGGGTCACCACCAGGGCGTGGGTGGCGCCGAGCGCGGCGGCGCGGCGGGTCTGCTCGATGGTTTTGGCGGTGCCCGACAGGCCGGTGCCGGCCAGGACCGGGACACGGCCGGCGATGGTTTCGACCGCGCTGGCCAGCAGCTGGTCGTATTCGGCATCGGACAGGGTGGCGGCTTCGCCGGTCGAGCCGGCGACGACGACGCCTTGGACGCCGCCCTCCAGCTGCAGGTGCAGCAGGCGCTGCCAACCGTCGGGGTCGAGGGAGCCGTCGGCCCGGAACGGGGTCGCCAGCGCGGTGATGAGGCCGGAAAGGGACAAGGACGTGCTGCTCTTGGCTGGGGAGGGAAAACGCCCGCCACGACAGGCCGGGGGCACCTGAATGTTACTTGCGGCGCGAAAGCACGGGCAAGTATGCTGGACACCGGTGGATTCCCGCCCCCGGCGGGCATTCAGACTCACGCCTTGCATTACCCGGAATCGCCTTGACCGACACCACCCCGCGCCCCGCGCCGAGCGAAAACCACCTCCTGATCAACGCCTACACGACGCATCCGGAGTCCCCCCTGCTGTCCGTCACCCGCCGCATCGCCGACAGCGGCTGCAATCTGGTGGACGCGCGCCTGGCCACGGTCGGCCGCGATGTCTCGGTCACCGCCCTGGCCACCGGCTCCTGGGATTCGGTCGCCAAGCTGGAAGCGATGCTGACCCGGCTCGAGCGCGAGGAAGGCCTGAAGCTGGTCTGGTACCGCACCGAGGCCAAGCAGGCGCAGTCCAACCTGCTGCCGTACATCGTCGAAGTGATCGCCGCCGACAAGCCGGGCATCCTGTTCCAGCTGGCCGATTTCTTCGACCGCCAGGGCATCACCATCGAGACCCTGCAGAGCACGCGTTACCGCGCCATGCAGACCGGTGCTGAAATGTTCAGCGCGCAGGTCACCATCGGCGTGCCGGCCAACATGCACATCGCCGCATTGCGCGACGATTTCCTCGAGTTCTGCGACCACCTGAACCTGGACGCGATCATGGACCCGATGAAATTCTGATCTGACGTGCGGATTTTCGCGCGCCTCTCACGGGCGCGTGGCGTTTCATGCAATTGTCGTAGAAACAACCCAGGCTCGACAGAAGGACCTCATGAACAACGGCGATACCCTGGACAGCACCACCCTTTCCCTGCCGCTGGCGCTGTCCGGCGGCGACCAGTCCACCCTCGGCGACTACGCCGGCCAGTGGCTGGTCCTGTACTTCTACCCCAAGGACAGCACGCCCGGCTGCACCACCGAAGGCATCGACTTCAACGCGCTGCTGCCGGAATTCAAGAAGGCCGGTGCGGTCGTGCTCGGCGTCTCCCGCGACTCGGTCAAATCGCACGACAACTTCTGCGCCAAGCAGGGATTCAACTTCCCGTTGGTCAGCGATGCCGACGAAGCGCTGTGCACCGCCTTCGACGTCATCAAGATGAAGAACATGTACGGCAAGCAGGTACGTGGCATCGAACGCAGCACCTTCCTGATTTCTCCCGACAGCCAACTCGTGCAGTCCTGGCGCAAGGTCAAGGTCGCCGGCCATGCCGACGCCGTGCTTGCCGAACTGAAGGCCGCCCAATCCAAGTGAGTTCCAACGCCCACTGTGTCCACCACCACCCTGCCCTGCAGCAGGTCGTGGTGGTTTTTCCCTGTCCGTAACCAGGAAATGACGATGACCCGAGGCAAGCGCATCTACGTGCTGGATACCAACGTGCTGATGCACGATCCCACCGCGCTGTTCAAGTTCGAGGAACATGACGTCTACCTGCCCATGCAGGTGATCGAGGAGCTGGACAACGGCAAGAAGGGCACCTCCGAAGCGAGCCGCAACGCCCGCCAGGTGAGCCGCTTCCTCAATGAGCTGGTGCAGGAATCGGGCCTGGACAACCTGGCCGACGGCATTGCGCTGGAGCGCCCCAACGGCCTGCAGCTGCGCGGCAAGCAGAGCGCCGGCAAGCTGCGCTTCCAGACCAGCCATTTCGACGCGGGCAAGAGTTTCGGCAAGGTCATCCCGGACAACGCGATCCTTGGCGCGATCCTTGCGCTGAAGGAAGAAACCCCCGACCTGCCGGTGGTGTTCGTTTCCAAGGACATCAACCTGCGGATCAAGGCGGCCATCGCCGGCATCGTGTCCGAGGACTACGAGAACGACCGCGCGCTGGATGATTTCAGCCTGCTCTACACTGGCGCCACCGAGCTGCCGGAAGATTTCTGGAAGCGCCACGGCGAGGACCTGCGCAGCTGGAGCGACAAGGGCCGCACGCATTACGAAATCCTCGCCCAGGACGGCGAAGAGTGGTACCCGAACCAGTACGTCTACCTGCCCGGCGAAGACGAGGTCGAGCTGCGCGTCAGCCGCGTGGTCGGCGATGGCAAGGTGGTGCTGTCGCTGGTCGATGATTTCCGCCATGGCAGCCATGCCGTGTGGGGCATCAGCGCGCGCAACCGCGAGCAGAACTTCGCGCTCAATGCGCTGATGGACCCGGAGATCGACTTCGTCACCCTGCTCGGCACCGCCGGCACCGGCAAGACCCTGCTGGCGCTGGCCGCCGGCCTGGCACAGACGATGGACCAGCAGCGCTACCGCGAGATCATCATGACCCGCGCCACGGTGAGCGTGGGCGAGGACATCGGCTTCCTGCCGGGTACCGAAGAAGAAAAGATGACGCCGTGGATGGGCGCGCTGACCGACAACCTGGAAGTGCTGACCCACAACCAGGAGGGTGGCACCTGGGGCCGCCAGGCCACCAACGACCTGCTGGCCAGCCGCATCAAGATCCGCTCGATGAACTTCATGCGCGGGCGCACCTTCCTGTCGCGCTACCTGATCCTCGATGAAGCGCAGAACCTCACCCCGAAGCAGATGAAGACGCTGATCACCCGTGCCGGCCCCGGCACCAAGATCGTCTGCCTGGGCAACGTCGAGCAGATCGACACCCCGTACCTGACCGAGACCACCTCGGGCCTGACCTACGCGGTGGATCGCTTCAAGAACTGGCCGCATAGTGCGCACATCACCCTGCGCCGAGGCGAACGTTCGCGCCTGGCCGATTACGCTTCGGAGGTGTTGTGAACCGTTGCACCCGCCTGCTGCTGCCCACGGCTGCGATCACCCTCGCAGCCGCACTGGCCGCCTGCACCACCACGCGCGGCCCGGCCAGCGTGCCGACCGCCGAGCGCACCGGCCAATCGTGGGTGGTCACCCGCCCCGTCATCGCCGCGCAGGTGCTGGACACCTGCTCGCGCACCAGCCCCGGCCGCGAGGCCGGGCGGGTGAGCGGCTACTGGGCGCCGAGCCGGCAGCAGGTGGACCAGATGGAAGCGAAGCTGTCTTCACTGGAAGCACAGGTGCCGCACGTACTGGACTTCGATCGCCAGTACGTGGGCATCGAAAGTGGCGGCCAGCAGCTGATCTACATCAACGCCTTCCACCTGCCGGAAGATGCCAGCACCAATCCCGCGCGCGAAGCGATCCGCGTGTGTGATGGCGGCCGGCAGTTCTGGGGCGCGGTGTACGACCCCGCCACCGGCAGCTTCAGCGACCTGCAGTTCAACGGCGGCAAAGTGCCGTCGCCCTGAGGCGGCGGCATGGGAATCCGCCTGCCCACCTGGGTCTGGATCGGCGCGGTCGCGTTATCCAGCGTGGCTGGCATGGTCAACGTGGTGGGCTTCCTGGGCTTCGAGCACCAGGCGGTCAGCCACATGACCGGCAGCACCAGCCAGCTGGGCATGGCGATTGCCCAGGGTGACTGGCGCGCGGTCGGCCACCTGTGGGGCCTGTTGGTCGCCTTCTCGCTGGGCGCGATGCTCAGCGGCCTGCTCATCCAGGACAGCGCCCTGCAGCTGGGCCGGCGCTACGGCGTGGCCCTGGCGATCGAATCGGCACTGCTGCTGGTGGCCATTCCACTGTTCGAACAACAGCAGATCTGGGGCGCGCTGGCCGCGGCCATGGCCTGCGGCCTGCAGAACGCGATGGCCACCACCTTCAGCGGCGCGGTGGTGCGCACCACCCATCTGAGCGGCATGTTCACCGACCTTGGCATCGGCCTGGGCCACCTGCTGCGCGGCCTGCCGCTGCAGATGCGCCGGTTGACCCTGAGCGGACTGATCATCAGTGGCTTCCTCGGCGGTGGCATCGTCGGCGCGTGGTTGTTCATGCACTTCCGCTACGACGCCCTGCTCGCCCCCGCCCTGCTCACCGGCCTGGCTGGCATCGTGTATGTGATGTACCAGCAGTGGGCGCGCTGGCGGCATTGACTCGAGGGCATCCACGCATGGCGTGGATCTACCCTCCCCTGCGCGACCCCGGCACAATCGAGGCATGAGCCCGACCACTCCCGCTTCCGCCCTGACCATCGCCGGTTCCGATTCCGGCGGTGGCGCCGGCATCCAGGCCGACCTGAAGGCCTTCGCCGCGCATCGCGTGCACGGCCTGTCCGCCATCGCCGCGTTGACCGCACAGAACACCCGCGGCGTCACCGCCGTGCACGTGCCCCCGGTCGCCTTCCTGCGCGCGCAGCTGGACGCCTGCTTCGATGATTTCGACATCCACGCAGTGAAGCTCGGCATGCTGGCCAATGCAGAGGTCATCCACACCGTTGCTGACGTGCTCGAACAGCGCCGCCCCGCCCACGTGGTGCTGGACCCGGTGATGGTCGCCACCAGTGGCGCGCGCCTGCTGGAAGACAGCGCGCTGCAGGCGATGCGAGAACGGCTGATTCCGCTGGCCACGCTGATCACTCCCAACACCCCCGAGGCCGAACTGCTGGTTGGCCGCAGCATCGGCAACGCCGACCACGCCGAGCAGGCGGCTGCCGCGCTGCTCGACATGGGCGCCGGCGCCGTACTGCTGAAGGGGGGCCACCTGCACGAAGGCAACCGGGTGATCGACCGCTACTTCGATGGCGTCAGCAGCGAGGAATTCATCCACGCACGGCTGCCTCTGGATGCGCACGGCACCGGCTGCACGCTGGCCTCGGCCATTGCTGCCCAGCTGTGCAACGGGCTCAGCCTGGCCAATGCCTGCGAAGCAGGCATCGATTACGTGGCACGCGGCCTGCAGCAGGGCTACACGCCCGGCCGCAGCGAGGTGCTGGTGCTGGATCACTTCGGCGCGGCACCGCACGCATGAGCGCTGCGCCGCGCACGATCGCCGTGGACAGCGGCGATGGCCACCGCTACGAGATCATCGCCTGCATGCCTGCACAGCCGCTGGCACGCCTGCTGTGGCTGCCGGCACTGGGCGTGGCCGCGCGCCACTACCTGCCGCTTGCGCAGGCGCTGGCAGCACGTGGCATCGCCGTCTACCTGCATGAGTGGCGTGGCAACGGCAGCAGCTCACTGCGCCCGTCGCGCACGGTCGACTGGGGCTACCGCGAGATCCTCGAGCAGGATCTGCCGGCCAGCCAGGGCACGCTGGCCCGCGAAGACGATGCAGGCAGCGCACTGCCCTGGATCATTGGCGGCCACAGCCTGGGCGGGCAGCTGGCCTGCCTGCATGCAGGGCGCAACCCGCAGTGTTTCCAGCGCCTGTGGCTGGCGGCCAGCGGCACGCCGTTCTGGCGCGTGTTCCCGCCCCCGCGCGGTTGGCTGCTGCCGCTGTTCTACCGGTTCCTGCCGTGGATCGCGCGCCGCCAGGGTGTGCTGCACGGTCGTCGCCTCGGCTTTGGCGGCACCGAAGCACGCGGGCTGATCGCCGACTGGGCGCGTGTGGGCCTGAACAACCACTACGCCGCCGTGGGCATGGACGAAGACCTCGATGCGCAGCTGGCACGCATCCATGGCAGCGCGCAGGCGGTGCTGATGGCCGATGACTGGTTCGCGCCGCCCGGCTCGATGCAGGCGCTGCTGGCCAAGCTGCCGAATGTGGCCTCACGCGTGCGCGTGCTGTCCGCGCAGGAACTGGGCACGCGCGCCGATCACTTCGCCTGGATGAAGGCCCCGGATGCCGTCGCTGAAAGCTTTTTCATTCAGTTGAATGAAAATTTTCACAAAAGCGTTGACGACAGCCGCCGACATCCGCATAATTCCGCTCCTGTCGCAGGGCGCCCGTAGCTCAGTTGGATAGAGTACCTGGCTACGAACCAGGCGGTCGGGAGTTCGAATCTCTCCGGGCGCACCACTCGACAGGCTTTCAGCATCCGCCGCTGGAAGATGCAGTAAAATGAAGTAACAAATTGATTGTGTACCGCGCGCCCGTAGCTCAGTTGGATAGAGTACCTGGCTACGAACCAGGCGGTCGGGAGTTCGAATCTCTCCGGGCGCACCACACACGATCAATACAACAAGTTTATGTAATTGGCGCCCGTAGCTCAGTTGGATAGAGTACCTGGCTACGAACCAGGCGGTCGGGAGTTCGAATCTCTCCGGGCGCACCATTACACCGAAACAGCAGGCTCCGGCCTGCTGTTTTTTTTGTGTTTTCGGCAGGGCTGCGCCCTGCACCTGCTCAATGCAACGTCAACTTCAAAAGCAAGAGCGGCATTCCGTGGGATGGCGGGGCACTGTGGGTGTGCGGGGACGCCGTAAACCCATCC
>DOKO01000088.1:6090-6666 GCA_003510825.1 Stenotrophomonas sp. | reverse complement strand
AGCTTCTGCTGCTCGGCCTGGTCCATCGTGGTTTCGTCGGCCGAGGCGAACACATCCACCGGCGCACCACGGCTGATCTGCTGCAGCAGCACGCCGGAGGCCGCAAAGTTGAAATCGACCTTGGTGCCCGGATGGGCCTTTTCGTAGGCCGCGCCCAGTTCGCGGAAACTCTCGGTCAGGCTCGACGCCGCCGACACCGTCAGGTCGGCCGCCCACGCCGGCATCGCGGCCAGTAACCCCAGCAACAACAGTCCTGCACGCTTCATCATCGGCTCCCGGTGGGCATCAGTCTGGTTCGGATTCGTCGGCCACGGCGAGCGCGGCCAGACGCTCAGGTTGCAGCAACAGGATCTCGCGCTGTTTGACCGCGATCACACCGTCATCGCTCAAGCGCCGCAGTACGCGGCTGGCGGTTTCCGGCGCCATGCGCAGGTAGTTGGCGATTTCGGTGCGGGCCATGGTCAGGTTGAAGCGCGTGGCGGAGAAACCGCGCCGCGCGTAACGCTCGGACATGTCCAGCAGGAACGCGGCCATGCGCTCTTCGGTGCGATGGTTGGCGGCCAGCGTGGCGACCTT
>DOKO01000088.1:0-5923 GCA_003510825.1 Stenotrophomonas sp. | reverse complement strand
CCAGCGTGGCGACCTTGCCGATCTCCGCACTGAGCAGGCTGAACAGCTTGGCCTGCAGCCCAGGCATGCGCGTGGCCAGCAGGCTCAGCTTGGGAAACGAAATGCGGCACAGGTGCACGGTATCCAGCGCCACTGCATTGCAGGGGAAGCGCGAACCGTGGATGGCATTGAGGCCGATCACTTCACCCGGCAGCGCAAAGCCCAGCACCTGCTCGTTGCCCTGGCTGTCATCGACAAAGGTCTTGACCATGCCCGCGCGCACCGCGGCAATGGAATCGAACTGTTCGCCGGCACGGAAGATGTAGTCACCGGCATGGAACGGACCGACATGGTCGACCAGCACGTGCAGGTCGCCCAGTGCGGTCTTGTCATAGCCCTGCGAGATGCAGGCATCGGAAAACGCACACGTGCTGCAGAAATGCAGCGCATCGCCGTCATCGGCAGCGGCGGGGTTCGGCGTGGCCTGGCCAAGGCGGCCGCGGGAAGGCGGATTCAAGGACATCGGAGCGACACTCAAGCGCTGGCGACCGCCGGCCGGAAACATGCCGCCATCATACGCCACAGCAGGCGCCCCTCCGCGGCCAGGCGCAGCACGCGCGCATCCCAGTGCGCCCAGCCGCGCGCAAGCAGCGGTTGCAGTTCCGGCGTTGCCTCGGCGAAACAATCATCAAAGGCGACGTCGTTGCGCCACTCGAAGGCGGCGGCATCCACCGAATGGTCGCAGGCAAGACTCTGCGCGACCTCGGCCGCGAGCCGCTCCTGCTCGGACAGGATCAGCCCGGCGGTCACGCCGATCTGGCCGGCCTGCAGGCGTGCCTGCCACTGTGCAAGGTCGTCCTCCAACCGGTAGAACACCTCGCCGATCTGGCTGCAGGCCGCCAGCCCCAGGCCGACGAAATCGCTGCGGTCGCGACGTGGCACGCCGGCCAGGTCACAATGGCGCTGGCCATCGCCGGGCCCGTTGGGATCGGGCAGGTCACCGCGCTGGTAGTGGTCGCCACCGATGGCGACATAGCCGGCATCGCCAAGCAGCCGCCAGGCCTGCAGCCACTGCGCGGCCGCCGGCTGTTCCGGCAACCCGCACGGCGCGGGCAGCAGCACCCGTTCGGGTGCCTCGGCCAGCACTTCATGTACGCGTTCGATGAAACCCTGGTCCGCGAGCGATGGCACGCGCAGCTGGTAGTAGCGCGCGGTGAAGCCGACCTGGCGTGACTGCGCCAGCAGGGTCGGCCCCATTGCATCGGCGCGGTCGATCACGGTCAGGCGGGTACAGCCCACCGCACGCAGCTGCGCCGGGGCCAGCGTACTGCCGGCATCCAGCCGCACTTCCACCTGCGGCCGCGCCACTGTGCGCAGATGCTGGGGCACGGCATCCAGCAGCTGGCCCAGCGCGCTGGCACCGAGTACCTCGGCCAGACCCAGCTGCAGCACCATCGCGACCACCTCACGATCGTCGGCCAGCACATCGGCCTGGCGCCGCAAGGCAGTCAGCAGCGTATCCAGATAGATGCTGGCGGTGGTCAGCTGCCCTGCCCGCCCCGCCTGGAAGCCGAGGGTCAGGCCGCGCGGAATCAGGTGCTCGTTGCTGGCCCGCACGGCTGCGCGCCAGCCACTTTCGCCGAAGCCGGCACTGAACTGGTCGGCGGCCGGAAACAGCACGTGGCGCGGCTGCTGCAGCAATGCAGCCTGCAGTGCGGTGTCTTCGCTTGCATCGACGGGGAAGCTCATGGCGGACATTTTCCAGCGTTCCTCTGCGCAGGGCCCTGATTGAAATCAAGCGTGACGCTGCTGCCGTGCGCGATCGGCCGCGGCCGCGTCGATGGCTTCGGGCAGGTCGGTTTCGTGGTCGATCTGCGGGAAATGCCGGCGCTCCATCCGGCGGATCGCAAAGTGCATCCACGCCAGCGCCGTGGCCACCAGCACGAACAGCAGCATGAAGCAGCTGCTCCAGATGCCCAGCGCATCGTTCAGCGCGCCGAACACGATGGGCAGGATGAAGCCACCCAGGCCACCGATCATGCCGACCACGCCTCCCACCGCACCCACGTGCTGCGGGTAGTACACCGGAATGTGCTTGTAGACCGCCGCCTTGCCCAGCGACATGAAGAAACCCAGCACGAACACCAGCACGGTGAACATCACCACGCCGATGGCCAGGTGGAAGTGGATCGGGCCGTGGATGCCCTTTACCACGTACTCGGTATCCGGGTAGGCCAGCAGGAAGGTGCAGATGGCCGACACGCCGAAGGTCCAGTACATCACCCGCCGCGCACCGATCCTGTCGGCCATCCAGCCACCGACCACGCGGAACAGGCTGGCCGGAATCGAATAGCAGGCCGCCAGCATGCCGGCATGGCCCACGTCCATGCCGTAGGCGCCCACCAGGTAGTGCGGCAGCCAGAGTGCCAGGGCGACGAAGCCGCCGAACACGAAGAAGTAGTACAGCGAGAAGCGCCACACCTGCAGATTCTTCAGCGGTGCCATCTGCTCGGCGAACGGCACCGGCTTGACGCCGTCACGGCGGCGCTGCTCCAGCGACGGGTCTTCCTTGCTGAACAGGAAGAACAGCACGGCAGTGACCGCCAGCGCCACCGCCCAGACCTTGGCCACCATGGTCCAGCCGGCCGCCACCATCACCAGCGGCGCCAGCAGCTTGGTCAACGCTGAACCGATGTTGCCCGCGCCGAAGATGCCCAGTGCCGTGCCCTGCCTGCTGGCCGGGAAAAACTTGGACACATAGGCCACGCCCACCGAGAAGTTGCCACCGGCAATGCCCACGCACAGCGCAGCGAACAGGAACTGGGTGTAGGTGTGGGCGTAGGTCAGCATCCAGGTGGCCACCGCACCACACAGCATCACCAGCACCATCACCTTGCGGCCACCGAACTGGTCCGACCAGATGCCAAGGAACACCCGGCTGATCGAGCCAGTCAGTACGGGCGTGGCGATCAGCAGGCCGAACTGGGTGTCGTTCAGCCCCAGCTGCTCGCTGATCTGGATGCCGATGATCGAGAAGATCATCCACACCGCGAAGCACACGGTGAACGCGAAGGTGCTCAGCCACAGCGCACGCTGC
Organism: Stenotrophomonas sp.; assembly: GCA_003510825.1. Classification (GTDB taxonomy): domain Bacteria; phylum Pseudomonadota; class Gammaproteobacteria; order Xanthomonadales; family Xanthomonadaceae; genus Stenotrophomonas. Next base: position 2,847 of record DOKO01000088.1, on the reverse strand, counting down.
TGCTGCCCGGCACTGACGGGGGCAAGGGCCTGGTTCATGCAATCTCCTTTCCCAAGGGTGGGTCAGCCGTTCTCGGCTTCGGCTTCAATCTCGTCCAGCCCGCGCACGGGGTAGCGTTCCTGCAGCTGCAGCAGGTAGGCCTGCACCTCGCGCTGGCGCACCTGCAGTTCCAGGTAGTCACGGATCTGCGGCAGTACCGCTTCGAACGCCTGCGGCTGGCCGTCCTCGCGCGCGTCGATGCAGACCACGTGGTAGCCCCAGCGCGATTCCACCGGGAAGCCGGCCAGCCCCTCGCGCAGGCGGAACACCTGCCTGTCGAATTCGGGCGTGGTCTGGCCACGCTGCAGCCATCCCAGATCACCGCCGTCGCTGCTGGAGGGGCAGCGCGAATGGCGCAGGGCGAAATCGGCGAACAGGTGCGGGGCCTCCTTCAGCTCGGCCACCAGCCGCTCGCCTTCGTTGCGTGCCTCCAGCCGCCCGGCCACGTCATCGGCCGGTGCCGCCAGCAGAATATGGCGCAGGCGCACCCGGTCAGGTGAGCGGAAGCGTTCGGGGTTCTGTTCGAAGTAGCGCCGGCAGTCCTCGTCGCTGGGCACGCGATCCTCGATCGCATCCTCGATCAACTGCTGGATCAGCACTTCCTCGTCACTCACCCGGCCGCCCTGCGCCGCGTGCAGGCCCAGGCGCTGCACTTCCAGGCGCAGCAGCTCGCGCACCACCAGCGCCCGTGCCGCCTCGGCGCGCGACTGCTCCGGACGCATCGCCCGGTGGTGCTGCATCTCGCGGGCGATGTCGGCCTCGCTGATCGCGGTCTCGTCCACGTAGAGGCGGCACGGCGCCGGTTGCCCGAGCGAGCGCGGCCCCTGCGCCCCCGCCTCGTGGTGGTGCGAATGGGCCTCGGCCGGAACCGGGGCATTGGAGTCGATCACGGTGATCGGCAGGAACTTCGGCAGGCTGCCCATGGTTTACTCCCGCGGACCGTAGCGCAGCGGGGCCTGGCGACGGCGCACCACCTGGTAGGGCCGCCACAGGTAACTGATCGGAATGCTCCACACGTGCACCAGGCGGGTGAACGGCGCGATCAGGAACAGGGTCAGGCCCAGGAAGATGTGCATCTTGTAGACCCAGCTGACACCCTCGATGTAATCGGCGGCACCGGCACGGAAGGTCACGATGTGCTGCGCCCACTCGGCCAGCTGCACCATCACCCCACCGTCGAGGTGGCCGGAGGAGATGCGGATGCTGTACAGGCCCAGGCACAGCTGGGCGAACAGCAGTACCAGCACCAGCGTGTCGCCGAAGCTGCCGGTGGCGCGCACCCGTGCATTGAACAGGCGCCGCACCAGCAGGATGCTGATACCGATGAAGCACAGCGCACCGAACACGCCGCCCACGACCATCGCCAGCATCTGTTTCTGCGAGGAGGTGATGAAGTGCTCGTACACCGCATGCGGGGTCAGCAGGCCCACCAGGTGGCCACCCAGGATGGCCAGGATGCCGATGTGGAAGCAGTTGCTGCCGATGCGCATGCCCTTGTCCGACAGCATCTGGCTGGAGCCGGTGCGCCAGGTGTACATGGCCTTGTCATAGCGGGCCCAGCTGCCGATCAGCAGTACCGCCACGGCGATGTACGGGTAGTACTGGAAGGCGAATTGATGCAGGTAGTAGTTCATGGCTGGACCTCACGGTGCACGGGACGCCCGGGCGAGCGCGTCGGTGGCTTGCAGTCTTCGGCAGGGGCTTCGGCGCCGAAGCGCACCGCCTCCTCTTCCCACAACCGGTCCATCGCCTCGGCCGTATCGTCGCGGGGTTCCTCGCTGGCGCGCTGCCGCAGCGCCTCCAGGTTGATCTTGCCGTCGCCGGCCTCCACCAGGATTTCCAGCAGCGGCACATGCGGCAGTTTGCGCTCGGCCGCTCGTGCGGCCAGCATCCCGGCGATATGGCCGATGTGGTGCAGCCATTCGCGGGCCTCGTCCTGCGGCCGGTGCGCCAGGAATTCCAGCAGCAGCGGCAGGTAGTCTGGCAGTTCGCGGGCATCGAGCTCGAAACCGGCCCGCCGGTAGGTTTCCACCAGGTCGACCATGGCCTGGCCACGGTCACGCGATTCGCCATGGATGTGTTCGAACAGCAGCAGGCTCATCGAGCGGCCGCGATCGAAGGTCGCCAGCCAGGCGGCCTGCGCGTCCAGCGGATCGCTGTCCAGCAGCTGCTGCACGAAACCGCGCAGCTGCTGGCGGCGGCCAGCCGACAACGTGGCCTGGTCACAGGCGGCCAGCAGTTCGTCGCCGTGCTGCCACAGTTCTTCGCGGGGGTAGTCCAGCAGCACCCCGACCAGCTTCAGGACGCTCATTCGACCACCTCCTTGCGGCGCCGGTGATTCGGCCCGTTGTTGACCACGAAGCTGGTGGTCTTGCGCTGGCCGAACAGGTCGGCCGGGCTGTCACCGTTGCAGCCGTTGCCGAAGGTGAAGCCGCAGCCGCCGCGCTCGCCGAAGGCATCGTTGGCGTATTCGCGATGGCCGGTGGGAATCACGAAACGGTCCTCGTAGTTGGCGATGGCCAGGTAGCGGTACATCTCCTCCACCTGGGCGATGCTCAGCCCGGCCTGGTCGAGTACCGCGGTGTCCTCCACGCCATCCACGTTCTTGGCCCGGCGCCAGGCGCGCATCGCCATCAGCCGTTCCAGCGCGCGCACCACCGGCGCTTCGTCGCCCGCGGTCAGCAGGTTGGCCAGGTAGCGCACCGGGATGCGCAGCGACGCCACGTCCGGCAGCTCGCCGCTCATACCGATGCGGCCCCGCTCGGCGGCCGACTGGATCGGCGACAGCGGCGGCACGTACCAGACCAT
>DOKO01000238.1 GCA_003510825.1 Stenotrophomonas sp. | reverse complement strand
CGCTCTTCCGATCTGCCGCCGATGGCCGCCGAGCGCATGGCCGCGGCCGACAGCTTCAGCGCCATCGGCGAACGCCCGCTGTTCGCCGAGGACCGGCGGCCGCGCCCGTATCTGCTGGGCGGCAGCGAACCGGCCGCGAGTGCCGCGCTGCGACTGACCGGCGTGCTGCTCACCGACAGTTTCAGCATGGCCACCTTCACCACCGAACAGAACCGCTCGGTGCGCCTGCGCCTGAATGGTGAGGCGGTCGATGGCTGGCAGCTGGTCGCACTGGAGCCTCGCCAGGCCACGGTGATCGGCCCCAGCGGCAGCCAGGTGCTGGAACTGGCCACCTTCAACGGGCAGGGCGGTGAACCGCCGACCGTGCTGCGCGGCGCCAATGGCACGGTGCCGCCTGCCGGTGTCGTGCCGCCGCCGCCGATGCCGCCACCGCCCGTACAGACGGTGGCCAATCCGCGCGCCGCCGATGGCAACGTGGCGCAGCCGGCTGGTGCTGCCGCCGTGCCACCTGCGGCGGCTCCCGCCGCCAACAACAACGGCCCCAGCGAAGCGCAGATGCAGGCCATCCGCGAACGCATCCAGGCCCGTCGCCGTCAGCTGCAGCAACAGCAGCAACAACCATCGCCGCCCCCGGGCGATGGCTCCAACCGATAGAGTGAATGCATGAACCTGCGTTTTCTGCCTTGGTCCCTTGCCCTGACGCTGCTGGTCGGCTGCGCCACCGTGTCCGGCCCGCATGTCCATCGCAGTGCCACCACGCCGCCACCGGAAGCCGGTGCCGCCGCCGCCGACCCCCAGGTGGTCGAAGGTGATGCTGCCGCCGGCACGCCGCAGGCGGTGATCCGCCGTGGCAGCGGCACCATGATCAACCGCGAGGCCGCCCGCGCGCCGTCACCGGCCCTGCATTCGGCCAGCGGCGGCAGCGCCACCTTCAACTTCGAAGGCGAGTCGGTGCACGCGGTGGTCAAGGCCATCCTCGGCGACATGCTCGGGCAGAACTACGTCATCGCGCCGGGCGTGCAGGGCACGGTCACCCTGGCCACGCCCAAGCCGGTGTCGCCGGCGCAGGCGCTCAACCTGCTGGAGATGGTGCTGGGCTGGAACAACGCGCGCATGGTCTACAGCGGTGGCCGCTACAACATCGTCGCCGCCGACCAGGCGCTGGCCGGCACCGTCGCACCCAGCACCGCCCCGGCCTCCAGTGCCCGCGGCTTCGAAGTGCGCGTGGTGCCGCTGCAGTTCATTTCCGCCAGCGAAATGAAGAAGGTGCTGGAGCCGTACGCGCGGCCCAACGCCATCGTCAACGTCGATACCGGCCGCAACGTGATCACCCTCGGCGGTACCCGCGCCGAGCTGGAAAACTACCTGCACACCGTCGAGATCTTCGACGTCGACTGGCTGTCGGGCATGTCGGTGGGCGTGTTCCCGATCCAGTCGGGCAAGGCCGAGCAGGTCGCCAGCGACCTGGAGAAAGTATTCGGCGAAGACAGCAAGACGCCCAGCGCCGGCATGTTCCGTTTCCTGCCGCTGGAAAACGCCAATGCCGTGCTGGTGATCACCCCGCAGGTGCGCTACCTGGACCAGATCCAGCAGTGGCTGGACCGCATCGACACCGCCGGTGGCAGCGCCCGCCTGTTCTCCTACGAGCTGCGCTACATCAAGGCGCGGGACCTGGCCCAGCGCCTGTCCGAAGCCTTCGCCAGCAGCAACAACCGCAACAACCGTGGTAACAGCGTCGGGCTGGCGCCGGGCGCGACGCCGATGCAGCTGGACAGCCGGGGTGGCGACACCTTCAGCAACACCAGCGATGGCAGCAGCAACAACACCAACGGTAGCGGCACCTCGTCCAGCGCCAACGGCGGCATGACCAGCACGATGAACCTGCCGCAGCGGCAGGAAGGCAACATCAGCGTGAGCCTCGACGTGGAAGGTGACACCGTCGGCGTCTCGGCGGTGGAAGAAACCAATGCACTGCTGGTGCGTGCCACCCCGCAGGCCTGGCGCTCGATCCGCGAAGTGATCGAGAAGCTGGACGTGATGCCGCTGCAGGTGCACATCGAAGCGCAGGTGGCCGAAGTCGATCTGAACGGCGACCTGAAGTACGGCGTCAACTGGTTCTTCGAAAACGCCGTGCAGGGGCAGAGCTACACCGGCGCCACCGGCGGCGGCACCCTGCCCAGCGCGCAGGGGCGCAACATCTGGGGCAGCTTCGCCGGCGCCATCACCGGCACCGAGACCGGCTGGACCTTCCTCGGCAAGAACGCCGCCGCCGTGGTCAGTGCGCTGGACCAGGTGACCAACCTGCGCCTGCTGCAGACCCCGTCCATCTTCGTGCGCAACAACGCCGAAGCGCAGCTCAACGTCGGCACCAAGATTCCGATCAACTCGGTGTCGGTCAACACCGGCATCAGCGACAGCACCTACAGCCAGGTGCAGTACCTGGACACCGGCGTGATCCTCAAGGTACGCCCGCGTATCACCCGTGATGGCGTGGTGTTCCTGGACATCGTGCAGGAAGTCAGCTCGGCTGGTGCCATTCCGGCCGGTTGCGACCCGACCAAGACCACCTGCAACCCGCCGATCAACACCCGCAAGATTTCCACCGAGGCGGCGCTGCAGAGCGGCGACACGATCATGCTGGCGGGCCTGATCACCAATTCCGACGAAGACACCTCCAAGGGTGTGCCGGGCTTGAGCCGTCTGCCGATCGTGGGTGGTCTGTTCGGCAACAAGGCCCGGTTGAACAAGCGTTCGGAAGTGATCGTGCTGCTGACCCCGACGATCGTGCGCAACGGGCAGGAAGCGCGGACGCTGACCGACGAATACAGCAACCGCTTCCGCGCGATGGAGCCGTTCCCCACCCGCGAGCGCAAGAAGTAAGGGTTTTTTGATGCAGGGCTTGCAGCCCTGCA
>DOKO01000239.1 GCA_003510825.1 Stenotrophomonas sp. | reverse complement strand
CAGGTAAGTGCAGGTCACAGGATAAGAAGACGCCTTGTTGCTGCCATCGAACAGGTCCACATTCCTGTCCATGACACGGGCTGCCCGCCCGTCGTCGAGACAACAGGAGCCCTGCATGTCCGCTGCCCCCACCACCGCCATCTCCCGCGATCCGGCCACCGGCCAGCAGATCGCCAGCCACCCCTTCGCCACCGCCGCTGAACTGGAAGACCTCCTGCAGCGCGGCCAGGTCGGCTTCGCCGCCTGGAGCACGCAGTCGCTGGACGCGCGCGCTGCCGTACTGCGTGCCATGGCCGCCGTCCTGCGCCGTGACCGCGAGCCGCTGGCCGCGATGGCTACCGCCGAGATGGGCAAGGTCCACGCCGAATCGCTGGCCGAGATCGAGAAGTGCGCGCTGCTGTGCGACTGGTATGCCGACAACGGTGCGCAGTACCTGCGTGACGAGCCCACCCAGGTGCCCGATGACAAGGCCTACGTGTCCTACCTGCCGCTGGGCGTGGTGCTGGGCATCATGCCGTGGAACTTCCCGTACTGGCAGGTGATGCGCGCGGCCGTGCCGATCCTGATGGGCGGCAACGGCTTCCTGCTGAAGCCGGCCGAGAACATCGTCGGTACCGCGCAGCTGCTCGATGCGGCCTGGCGCGAAGCCGGCCTGCCTGACGGCACCTTCATTGCCGCCAACATCAGCCGCGAGGGCACCAGTGCCGCCATCGCCGATGACCGCATCGCTGCCGTCACCCTCACTGGCAGCGTCGCCGCCGGTCGCAGCATCGCCGCCCAGGCCGGGCAGGCACTGAAGAAGGTGGTGCTGGAACTGGGTGGCTCCGATCCGTTCATCGTGCTCGCCGATGCTGACCTCGACGCCGCCGTCGATGCGGCCGTGGCATCGCGCTTCCAGAACACCGGGCAGGTCTGCATCGCCGGCAAGCGCATCATCGTCGAAGAGGCTGTCTACGAGCGTTTCGTGGCGCAGTTCTGCCAGAAGGTGCAGGCGCTGACCATCGGTGACGGCCGCGAAGCCGGCAACCGCATCGGCCCGATGGCCCGCCAGGACCTGCTCGAGCAGCTCGACGCACAGGTGCGCGCCTCGGTCGATGCCGGCGCGCAGCTGCTGGTCGGCGGCCATCAGCTGGATCGCCCGGGCAGCTTCTACGCGCCCACCGTCCTGGCCGGGGTGGAGCCGGGCATGCAGGCCTTCGATACCGAGACCTTCGGGCCGGTGGCCTCGATCAGCCGCGCCCGCGACGCCGACCACGCAGTGGAGCTGGCCAACCAGAGCGAATTCGGCCTCAGCGGCAACCTCTGGACCGGCAACCATGAACGCGCCATGCAGCTGGCACGCCGGCTGCAGACCGGCGGCGTGTTCGTCAACGGTTTCTCGGCCTCCGACCCGCGCGTGCCGATCGGCGGCGTGAAGAAGAGCGGCTTCGGCCGTGAGCTCTCGCACTTCGGCATCCGTGAGTTCGTCAACGCGCAGACGGTCTGGTTCGACAAGCGTTGACGCGCGGCTTCCACCCTCTCTGCAACGATCCATCATCAGTCCAGCGAAAAGGACGGCATTCCAATGTCCAAGGGTTCAGATCTGCTTGTCGCCGCGCTTGAGAACGAAGGCGTCGAGCGCATTTTCGGTATTCCCGGCGAAGAAAACCTCGACGTGGTCGAGTCGCTGCGCCATTCCAGCATCGAGCTGGTCATCACCCGCCACGAGCAGGCGGCGGTGTTCATGGCCGCCACCTACGGGCGCCTGACCGGCAAGCCGGGCGTGTGCCTGGCCACCCTCGGCCCGGGTGCGCTGAACTTCACCACCGGCGCGGCCTATGCGCTGCTGGGGGCCTGGCCGGTCATCATGATCACCGGCCAGAAGGGCATCGTCGCCAGCAAGCAGGCGCGCTTCCAGATCGTGGACATCGTCAGCACGATGAAGCCGCTGACCAAGCTGGCCCGGCAGATCGTCTCGGCGCGCACCATCCCGACCATCGTCCGCGAGGCCTTCCGCGTGGCCCAGGAGGAGCGCCCGGGCCCGGTGCTGCTGGAGCTGCCCGAGGACATCGCCGCCACCGAGGTGGAGGGCGTTTCCCTCATTCCCACCCACGCGGTGGACCGGCCGATTGCCAGCCCGGAGGCGCTGGACCGCGCGGCGGAGATCATCCGCGGTGCCAAGCGGCCGCTGCTGATGATCGCCTCGGCGGCATCGCGCCCGCAGTCCAGCGAAGCGCTGTCGGCCTTCGTGCAGCGCGCCGGCATCCCGTTCTTCACCACGCAGATGGGCAAGGGCGCGGTGGCGGGCGGCTCGGGCCTGTACATGGGTACTGCGGCGCTGACCGAGCGCGACTACGTGCACATGGCCATCGACCAGGCCGACGTGATCGTGACCATCGGCCACGAAGTGACCGAGAAGCCGCCCTTCGTGATGCGCCCGGGTGGCCCGACGGTCATCCACATCGGCTATTCGCAGGCGGCGGTGGAGCAGGTGTATTTCCCGCAGGTGGAAGTGATCGGCGATATCGGCCGCTCGCTGACCCAGCTGGCCGACCGCATCGAAGGCGCCGTGCCGCATGCCGATGCGCTGCTGCCGCTGCGCGCGACCATCCTCGAGCACCTTGCCGACCGTGCCGAGGAAGCGGGATTCACCCCGCAGCGACTGGTGCATGACGTGCGCCAGGTGATGCCGCCGGACGGCATCGTGGCGCTGGACAACGGCATGTACAAGATCTGGTTTGCCCGCAACTACCGCACCCAGGTGGCCAATACGCTGCTGCTGGACAACGCGCT
>DOKO01000241.1:2693-3201 GCA_003510825.1 Stenotrophomonas sp. | reverse complement strand
CGCTGCAGCCCCGGCCTCAGCCCCTGCCCTTGCACCGGTGCCGGCCGCCGCCGCGGCCGATCCGGCGCAGGCGGTGCGCGTGGCCAGCGAGCATCTGGCCGGAATGCGCAGCTTCCACGCCGAGCTGGACGTGCTGGGTGCGGCCCAGCCGGTGCACAGCGCGATGGACTTCGTCGCCCCCGACCGCTTCCGGTTGCACACTCCGGCCGGGATACAGACGATCATCGGCGACACCATGTTCCTGCAGGCCGGTGGCGCGATCCAGCAGGTGCCGACGCCGCCCGGCCTGCTGGAGCAGTGGCGCAGCCCGCTGCCCGCCGATGCCCCGGCCGCCGCGCTGCAGGCCGAGGATCTGGGCCGGCAGTCGCTGGACGGCGTGGATACCCGCCATTACCGGCTGGTCAGTGCCGCCGGCGAGCGCCTGGAGTACTGGGTGGACGACCAGGGACTGCCGCGGCAGATCGTGCGCAACGGCAGCAACCAGGGCCGTCCGTACCAGCTGCGCCTG
>DOKO01000241.1:2115-2461 GCA_003510825.1 Stenotrophomonas sp. | reverse complement strand
GCTACTCGCGCTTCAACGACCCCGCGCTGCGCATCGACCTCCCCTGAATGGGCGATGGCGGTAACGCCTGCTGAAGCGCCGTTGCCGACCCGTTCTGATGGTCATGGCGCTTCCAGTATCATCACGGGTTGTTAACCGCTTCGGAGAGTCCTCGATGTCCCTGCGCGTGTCCCTGCTTGTGCCCCTGCTGCTGTGCGCACCCTTGGCCTATGCCCAGGATGCCTCCGAACTGGCGGCGATGACGTCGCCGTGGAGTGGCAGCGGTGGCGAACTGGGCTTTGCCGCCGCCAGCGGCAACAGCAGCACCGAGAGCTTCAACGGCGCCCTGCGCCTGCGCTACACCGAT
>DOKO01000241.1:0-1872 GCA_003510825.1 Stenotrophomonas sp. | reverse complement strand
CCAACGACGACGGCACCACCACCCGCCGCGACAACACCACGGCCAACCGCTATACCGGTGCCGCCGGCAGCGCGCTGCAGCTGGGCGAACACCGCCAGCTGTTCGCCAAGGTGCGTACCGAGCGCGATGACTTCGCCACCTACGATCGTCGCAGCTCGTTCGGCCTGGGCTACGGTACCCGCCTGTTCAACACCGAGAAGTTCTCCTTCGACGCGCTGATCGGCCCGGGTGTCAGCCGCACCCACAGCACCGAAGACGACAGCACCCGCACCGGCCTGATCGGTCAGGGCCAGTTCGAACTGAAGTACGCCATCACGTCCAACACCGACCTGATCAACAACCTGCTGGTCGAATCGGGCTCGTACAACACCTTCGGCCAGAACGATTTCGGCGTGTCGGTGAGCATGAACGAGCACCTGGCCCTGAAGGCCGGCTGGCAGGCCCGTTACAACAGCGACGTGGCCGACGACAAGCGCAGGACCGATACGTTGACCACGATGAACGTGGTCTACAAGTTCAAGTAAGCAGAACGGGCGCCCAGGGCGCCCGTTCTTCATTTGTAGAGTCGAGCATGGCTCGACTCTACAGAGGCGCGGTTCAGACGTTCAGCAGCTCGCCTGCGCCGTCATCCAGCAGCTTCTTCGCCACCTGCCGGCCCAGCGTTTCCGGATCGCTGGCCGGGCCCACCGCGTCGGCACGCACCGCGCGGCCATCACTGGCGCTGCCGACCAGACCCTGCAGGTGCAGGTCCTGGCCCTGCCACTGCGCGATGGCCGCCACCGGCACATGGCAGCTGCCGTGCAGCGCGCGGTTCATTGCCCGCTCCGCTTCGACGCAGGCTCGGGTATCGGCGTCATCCAGGCGCGCGAACAATTCCATCAGCCGCGCGTTGCCACCATCGCATTCCACCGCCACCGCGCCCTGTGCCGGTGCCGGCAGCCACTGCGGCGGCTGCAGGCGGGCCACGATGCGGTTGCCCAGGCCCAGCCGTTCCAGCCCGGCCACGGCCAGCACGATGGCGTCGTAGCCACCGTTGTCGAGCTTGGCCAGCCGCGTGTTGACGTTGCCGCGCAGGTCCAGCAGCTGCAGGTCCGGGCGCAGCGCGCGCAGCTGGGCCTGGCGGCGCAGCGACGACGTGCCAACGCGCGCAGCGATGGGCAGCGCATCCAGCGAGGCGTACAGGTTGGAGATGAAGCCATCGGCCGGATCGTGGCGGGTCAGCATCGCCGGCAGCGCGAAGGGCGCATCCAGTTCCATCGGCACATCCTTCAGCGAATGCACCGCGCAGTCGGCATCGCCGCGCAGCATGGCCAGCTCCAGCTCCTTGAGGAACAGGCCCTTGCCACCGATGGCGGCCAGCGAGCGGTCGAGCACCTCGTCACCGCGGGTGCTCATCGGCACCAGTTCCACGTGCAGGCCGGGGTAGGCCTGGCGCAGGCGGTCGGCGACGTGTTCGCTCTGCCAGAGGGCGAGCGGGCTCTTGCGGGTGGCGATGCGGACGGTTTCCATGCCGACATTATCGCGCCTATCGGCGGGATACGGCCAACGGCGGAGCCCCTCGTGGCTGGCGCTCTCAAAGCAGAAGCCGCGCTTGGCCGGGGCGGTGGGGTCATGCGGGGACGCCGTGAATCCGTCCATGGAGGCTTGTCCGCGGCATCCATGCCGCAGACACCCCCGCGAACCCACCCCGCCCGACCTCTGACAGTTTCCGTGCGCGTCCGCCACGGAAAATCAAAAAAAGAAAATCAAAGTCAAAAGCCGATCGCTTCGCTCGCATCCACGCGATGCGTGGATGTGTGTCGACCAAGGTCGACACCTACCAGAGGCAGAGATGCGCCGCGATCTGTCAGGGGTGGGGCGGTGTGGGCTTGC
>DOKO01000334.1 GCA_003510825.1 Stenotrophomonas sp. | reverse complement strand
GTGGGATGGCGGGGTGGGTCCGGTGGCAGGGGACGCCGTGAACCCGTCCATGGGGGCTTGGTCGCCGCATCCATGCGGCTCACACCCCTGTCACCGGACCCACCCCGCCTTCGACAGTTGGCCGCGACCTGTCGGAGTACGGGGTCGGATCCCATCGCGGCGCGATGGGCTCTGACCCCAGGTTCATGATCAGGCTGACGAAAATGAAATTCCGTTCATCTTTCCCACTTTGCCGATTCCGGTTGTTGGTGCGGATTTGGCATCATTGGGGGAATTGATCCGATTCCGAGGCATGACGCCATGAAGCGTTCCCGCACCACCGCGCTGCTGCTGATGAGCGCTGCACCCCTGCTGTTCACCGCCTGCCAGAAGGAAGAGCAGGTGCAGGTGCAGGAAGGCCTGTACACCTCCGTGCAGGCCTGCACCGAGGCGACGGGCGATCCGTCCTCGTGCCGCAACGCCTTTGCCGAGGCCCAGCAGAAGGCCGCCGACGCGGCGCCGAAGTACGCCAGCAAGGAAGCCTGTGAACAGGACTACAAGCCCGAGCAGTGCGTGCAGCAGCACACCTCGGCCGGTACCTCGTTCATCGGCCCGATGATGATGGGCTTCTTCATGTCGCAGATGCTGAGCAACCGCGGCGGCCTGGCCCCGCAGGCGCCGGCCTCGGCCCCGGCCTACCAGGACAAGAACGCTGGCTGGGCGCGCCCGGCACCGGGCGGCACCGGTGGCATGAACACCGCCAGCGGCATCGGCGCCGGCAAGGCCGGCCTGGCCCCGGTCAGCAGCGAGCCGAACCGCGCCGTCACCGCCAGCCGCAGCGGCTTCGGCAGCACCAGCGCCCGCCGCAGCGGCGGCAGCTTCGGCGGCTGATCGACCCATGCAGCGAATTCGCATTGCCGAGCGCGCCCACTGGCGGGCGCGCGCGGAGGAAGCCGGTTTCCGCTTCCACACCATCGACGGCCAGCCGTACTGGGATGAAAGCGCGTACTACGCCTTCACCCTGCGCCAGATCGAAGTGGACATCGAAGACCCCAGCGCCGAGCTGCACCAGATGGCGCTGGACCTGGTTGGCGATGTCATCGCCAGCGAGCGCCTGATGGACCAGCTGGCGATCCCCGCGCATTACCGCGACTGGATCGCCGAGAGCTGGCGCCAGCGCCAGCCGCACCTGTACGGGCGCCTGGACCTGGCATACGACGGCACCGGTCCGGCCAAGCTGTACGAACTGAACTACGACACGCCGACCTCGCTGTTCGAAGCCAGTTTCTTCCAGTGGCAGTGGCTGGAGGACCAGCGCAACGCCGGCCGCCTGCCGCAGCACGCCGACCAGTTCAACGGCATGCACGAGGCCCTGGTCGAGCGCTTCGGCGAACTCGCCGCGCGCCTGCCGCCGCCGCTGTATTTCAGCGCCGTGGGCAGTTCGGACGAGGACCGTGGCACCGTCGACTACCTGCGTGACTGCGCCGCCCAGGCCGGCCTGCAGGGCGAGGCCATCGCCATCGAGGATATCGGCCTGTCCGAGGATGGCCGTTTCACCGCGCTGGACGACACGGTGATCGGCACGCTGTTCAAGCTGTACCCGCTGGAAGACCTGATGGCCGAGGAATTCGGCCGCGCGCTGCCCGGTTCGGGCATCCAGCTGCTGGAGCCGGCGTGGAAGGCGGTGCTGAGCAACAAGGGCATCCTGCCGCTGCTGTGGCAGCGCAACGTGGGCCACCCGAACCTGCTGGAAGCGCACTTCGATGATGGCAGTGCGCTGGCCTCGGGCTGGGTGCGCAAGCCGCTGTTCTCGCGCGAAGGCGCCAACATCGAGATGCACCTGGCCGATGGCAGCACCCAGCGCAGCGACGGCCCGTACGAAGGCCCGGCGATCATCCAGCGTGCGCACCCGCTCACCCGCTTCGAAGGCGGTTACCCGCTGATCGGCAGCTGGGTGATCGGTGACCATGCCTGCGGCATCGGCATCCGCGAGGACGACAGCGCGATCACCCGCGACAGTGCGCGCTTCGTGCCGCATGCGATCGTGGACGAGGCGCCGACGCGGATCTACGTCTGATGGCGGTGCGGCGGCCCTTGGGCCGGCGCGGGCGAACAACGCCGGTGCCGGGGCGGCACTTCGATGATGGCCGCACGCTGCACGCCTTCGCCGGGCGCGTGGCGGTGCGCTGCCATCGCTGTGACACGCCGGGCTGGGTGGTCGCCAGCTGGCAGCCTCACCGCTGGACGGCGCGCTTCCGTTGCACCGGCTGCAGCGTGGCGCTGGACAGCGGTGCCTGGGTGGGCGCGGTGCGCATCGATGGCCGCCGACCGTGCGGTTACTGCGGTCACCAGTGGGTGTGCGTGCACCAGCATCGGCCGTCGGCCTCCACGGCCGTGCCCGAGATGCTGCCGGCCAAGTGCGCGCAGTGCGGGCGCACCAGCGAAGTAAAAGTCAGCGTCTGCCCGCTGCGCGATGCCGAGCCGGCAGATCCGCACTTCGGCCTGCCGCTGCGGTTGCTGGAACCTACCCGCGCGGGCCTGTTGTGGGCCTACAACGCCGAGCACCTGCAGGTGCTGCATGAGTACGCGACATCGGCACTGCGGGAGCATGGCGGCGTTCACAACGCCTCGATGTTCTCGCGACTGCCGCAGTGGATGAAGCTGGCCCGCAACCGCGTGCTGCTGCAGCGAGCGGTGGAGCGCTTGCAGCGGCGATTGCTGGCGGCCGGGTAACCGGCGCCTTGGGTTTCGTGCCAACCAAGGTTGGCACCTACCAGAGCAGTCGCGGACCAGGGCGGTTCGACGGTAGCGCCGGGCCATGCCCGGCGAGCGCAGCGGTGGTTCCCCATCCGCCGGGCATGGCCCGGCGCTACCCGTTACAGCAGCCCTTCGCGCTTCACGGCCAGATACCGTTCCACCAGCGCGGCAGGCAGGGCGTCGGCGG
>DOKO01000365.1:10432-10676 GCA_003510825.1 Stenotrophomonas sp. | reverse complement strand
GCCATGCCCCCTCCACCGCCGCCGCGGCCGCCCTTGGCATCGCCGTCGTTGCGCGCCTTGCCGCTGCCACCTCCGCTGCCACCGGGCCGGGTCGGCCCCTGCGGCGGAATGCGAAGATCGCTTGGGATGGGTGCAAGGTCGAGGGCTTCGCGCACGAAGTCACGCAGCGACACCACCAGTTCGTGGGTGTGCACCGGTCGGCCCTGTGCCAGTTCCTCGGCCGCGCGCGCCGCCAGGCGCACCT
>DOKO01000365.1:8125-10252 GCA_003510825.1 Stenotrophomonas sp. | reverse complement strand
GCGCGCCGCCAGGCGCACCTGTTGGTCGGTGCCCAGCAGGAGGATGTCCGACAGGGCCGCTTCCACGGCATCGCGGATGCGCCGGGCGCGGTCCGAACCGGGCTCGGCGATGCCGTGTTCGGCTTCGCGCTGGCGCAGGTCACGGCGATGGGTAGGGTCCACGCCCAGCTCACCGGTGAACGAGCCACCCAGGGTCTTGTAGGCCGCCATCAGCGTGCGCAGGCGCTCGTTGATCTGCCGGTTCTCGCGCTCGCGGCGCTGCTGCAGGGTCTGCATCACCAGCAGGCGGATGCCCACGCCCAGCAGGGTGATGAGGACCAGGCCGGCCAGGGTGGAGAGCACGCCCTGCCAGGAACTGAAATCGATGCCGCGCATGGGAGGCCCCCGTTCCGGAAGGCCCCATCTTCACCCAGTTCAGGTCATTGGATCGAGAGGGTTGCGGCGCGCGACGATCAACGGATCCACTGCAGTGGCCGGCAGCACGGGCATCCGGCTGACCGGAATGCCGAAGGTCGCCGCCAGCGTCGCCGGCGGCAGCGCCGCACCACACAGGCGGTAGCCGATATCGGCCGGCATCGGGCGGTCGAAGAACACCAGGAAATGGATGTCCTCGCCCGTGGCCTCGATCTGGTGCGGGTAGGCCGGCGGAATGAAGTACACATCGCCAGGCGACAGCAGGTAGGTGTCGGTGCTGCCATCGGGATCGAGCACGGTCATGCGCGCATGGCCGCGGTGTACGTAGCCCATTTCGGCCGTCCCCGGGTGCCAGTGCGGCTCACGCATGCCATCCTCGCTGACATCCAGCGAGTACATCGCCAGCCGCTGCAGTGCCGGCCAGAACTGACTGCGGGCCACCCGGGCCTGGCCATAGGCGAAGTCCACCGGCGGTGACTGCGCGCCGATGTCGAACCACAGGGGCTCGGCAAACTGCGGCCCGGCCGGCGCCTGTGCAACGGGCCCGCACTTGACCAGATAGCGGCTGGAGGTATCGCGCGGTACCGCGGCAAAGGCACTGGCGGGCAGATCGAAGGTATTGCCCAGCACGGCATCGCTCATCGCACCAAAGGCGGCCTGCAGCGAGAAATCCTGGGGGTGGGCGTCACTGAAGGCGATGATCAGCTCGGCACGGACGGTGCCGCGGTTCTCGATCAGGTGCAGGGCGCCGCTGGGAATGTGGAACATCTGGCCAGCGCAGACGATGAAGCTGCTGACCTGGTCACCATTGCCGACCACTCGCACGTGCACTTCGCCTTCGCAGACGTAGGCCAGTTCGTCGGCATTGGCGTGCCAGTGCGCTTCGCGCATGGCATCCGCTTCCAGCCGCAGGCGCTTGATCGACAGACCGCGCAGTATCGGGAATGCATGGCCGTCGAGACGGCGGACCTCCCCCAAGGGACTGGCGTGGGCCACTTCAGCGGTGGCCAGCGAACGGACATGGGCAGGCATCGACATGGCAGATCTCCGGGAATTCAGGGTGTGGCGCAGGGCAGCGCCAGTACGAAACAGGTGCCGCTTCGCGGGGAGGAGTACACATCCACGAAGCCGCCACTGGGCTCCACCGCGGCCCGCACCTGGGCCAGGCCCAGCCCGCGCCCCTCGCCTTTGCTGCTGGCGCCGGGTTCAAACAGCCGCTCGCGGATGGACGCCGGAATGCCAGGGCCATCGTCGGCCACACGCAGGGCGAGATAGCGGCCTGCGGCACGGGACGGGCCGGCCACCACCAGCGTGCAGTCCTCCGTGCTCAGCCGCAGCCGGCTGCCTGGCGGACAGGCCTCGCGTGCGTTGAACACCAGGTTGACCAGTGCACGCTGCAGGCCGCTGCGTTCGCCACGTACCTGTCCTTGCCCGCTGCGGGTTTCCAGCTCCAGCTGCATGCCCGGGCCCAGTGCATGGCGCAGCAGAGGCTCCATTTCGCGCAGCAGTTGCACCAGGTCAACCTGTTCGCCGCTGCAGGGACGCGGGATGTCGTCGTCCAGGAACAGCCGGGCCATGCCGGCGCCCTGCTGCAGAGCCTGGTCTGCCACATCCAGCAAGGCGCTGTCGGCCGGTGCCAGGCGGCCGCCCTGCAACGCCAGGCCGATGGCCGCCGTGGCTGCCTGCAGCACGTTGTTGAGATCGTGGCCGAAC
>DOKO01000365.1:0-8011 GCA_003510825.1 Stenotrophomonas sp. | reverse complement strand
AGGCGCTGGCGCCAGGCATCGGCGACGAGCGCCGGTGCCGCATCGGGATGGTGGGGTACGGCCAGGGGGGCATCCATCACAGGTCTCCTGCAGGGCCGCAGCGGCCACGGGTGGGGGTTCAGCGCGGATCGCGCAGGGATGCCGCCAGGAACCAGGTACGACGCTCGGCCTCATCGATCCAGTTCTCGATCAGGCTGGCCGTGGCCACGTCGCCGTGTGCTTCGCACACCCCGTGGGTGGCACGCAGGAAACCGGCAAGGCGACGATTGTCATCACCCAGTTCGGCCAGCATGTCCTCGGCGGTCACGTACTCGGCATCGTTGTCGAGCAATCGCTGCACACGCTGGATGTGGCCGATCGAACGCAGCGTCGTGCCACCCACCTTGCGCGCACGCTCGGCGATGGCATCGGTGGTCGCGAAGATCTGATCGGACTGCTCATCGAGCATCAGGTGGTAGTCGCGGAAGTGCGGCCCGCTGATATGCCAGTGGAAGTTCCTGGTCTTCAGGTACAGCGCGAACATGTCCGCCAGCAGCGCGGTCAGCGCCGGCGCGATATCGATGGCAGCCTGCTGGCCAAGGTCATTGCGCACACGCAGGGCCTGGCTCGGCAGGGTCGGGGCGGTCAGGGCGTTCATGGAAAGGCTCCAGTCGGGGACGGCTCCAATCTAGGGAAGCCTGTCGCCGGCGCCCATCGCGCCTTGGTATCCATCAGCCCATACCTTGGTTTGCCCCGGGTGGCCCGGAAGTGGAAGCGCCACCGCCGGCCGGGTTGGGCACAAGCGTGCAAGACAACCGGCAGGCAGGGTATCGAGCATGTCCGCGAAAGGGCCGCGATGGTCGGCCCCGGCGTGGCCGATGGCCATGCAATCGACCGCAAAGGAGAGCAATGGCAGCGTCGCGCAGCAAACACCCGTGGGCCCGCCAGCCCCGCCCCAGCGGCGGCGGCGACGTCGAGTACGCACATCCGGTCATCCCGGCGACCGCACTGCGGGTCGTCGCCTGCGTGCTGGTGGCGGCGATCTTCCTGTTCGATACCCTGTCCACGCTGGAAGGCGCGGTTGCGGTGCTGTACGTGCTGCCCGTGCTCATGGTGGCCGGGACCGGACGCCGTGGCGACATCATCGCCGTGGCCGTGGCCACCGCCGGCCTGACCCTGTGTGCCTACCTGGACACCCATGGCGTGGACCACGTCGGGCCGCAGACGGTGCGCGCGGTTGTCAGCCTGGTCGCCATCGCCATCAGCGCGCTGCTGGCGCTGCAGAACCAGCGCGCGGTGCGCACGCTGGCAGACCAGGCCGTGCTGCTGGACCTGTCCCACGACATGATCTTCGTACGCGACCCGGCGGGCACGATCGGCTTCTGGAATTGCACCGCCGAAGAGGTCTACGGTTGGCGGCGCGAAGAAGCCACCGGGCAGCAGGCCGATGTGCTGCTGCAGACGCGCTACCCCGCGCCACGTCCGCAGATCGAAGCGGCGCTGCTGGCCAACGATCGCTGGGAAGGCCTTCTGGCACAGACCACGCGCGATGGCCGCACACTGTGGCTGGAGACGCGCTGGGTACTGCAGCGTGACCGCCAGGGTCGACCGCTGCGCGTGCTGGAAACACATACCGATGTGAGCGAGCGGCAGGCCGCGCATACCGCGCTGGTGCAGAGCGAGCAACGCTACCGGCGCATGTTCGATGGCAGCCGCATCGGCGTGGCCGAGCAGGACTGGAGCGCGCTGCGCGCCGAGCTTTTCCGTCAGGGCGTGTCCACCGCCGCAGCCCTGCAGGTCCACCTGCAGGCCACCCCGCAGGCACTGGCCGGTTACCGGCGGCTGGCACGCATGGTCGGGCTCAACCCCGCATACCGTCGCCTGATCGGCGACGGCGCGATGCCCGCCTCGCTGGATGTACTGCTGGCCAGCGACGACGCCACCTTTGCCGCCTCGCTGGGCGCTTTCATGCGCGGAGAGCCCTTCTACGAAGGCGAAACCACGATCACACGCAGCGACGGCAGCGTCGTGCCGGTGCTGTTCACCATTACCTTCCCCGCACGCCACGATGGCGACGGCAGCGTTCTGGTCTTCGTGGTCGACATCAGCGAGCGCAAACAGGCCGAAGCCCGCGCGCTGGCGGCACAGGCCGAACTGGCACATGCCAGCCGGGTGGCCACGCTGGGCGAACTGACCGCGTCACTGGCACATGAAGTCAACCAGCCGCTGATGGCGGTGGTCACCAACGGCGAGGCCGGCCTTCGCTGGCTGCGTCGGCCACAACCGGTGCTGGACGAAGTGGAACAGGCCATCGAACGCACCATCGCCGAAGGGCGTCGTGCCAGCGGCATCGTCAAGGGCGTGCGGGACTTCCTCGGCAAGACCCCGGCCGCGCATGAGCCGCTGTCGCCGGCGGTGCTGGTGGACGACGCACTGCGCCTGCTGCAGCACGAGCTGGTGCAGACCGGGGTGGAGGTGCAGGTGCAGTCGGCCGGCACGCTGCCCGCCGTACTGGGTGAACGCATCCAGCTGCAGCAGGTGCTGGTGAACCTGCTGCTCAATGCCTGCCAGGCGATGAGCGGCCAAGCCAGTGCGCGTCTGCTGCGCATCACCCTGCAGCCTCACCAGGACCAGGTCTGCATCGAGGTGGCCGACAGCGGTCCCGGCATCGCCGAGGACCACCTGGAACGGCTGTTCGAGCCGTTCTTCACCACCAAGCCGCAGGGCATGGGCATGGGCCTGCCGATCTGCCGCACGACCATGGAAGGCCATGGCGGCCGGTTGGACGTGCGCAGCACGCCGGGAACCGGCACCTGCTTTACCCTGCTGTTTGCCGCTGCCCCGGAGACCCCCTGACATGCAACGCCCACCGCCCCTGGATACCACGCCGCTGGTGGTGATCGTCGACGATGACGCGGCGGTCCGCACGTCTCTGGACAGTCTGCTGCGCTCGGTCGGCATGCAGACGCGCCTGCACGCGACCCCCGCCGAACTGGGCATGCTCCCCTTGCCCGACGTGCCCGGCTGCATCGTGCTGGACGTGCGCCTGCAGGGTGTCAGCGGGCTGGACGTGCAGTCACAGCTGGCGGCACAGGGCGTGGCCCTGCCGGTAGTGTTCATGACCGGCCATGGCGACATCCCGATGACGGTGAAGGCGATGAAGGCCGGTGCCGTGGACTTTCTGGCCAAACCTTTCCGCGACCAGGACATGCTGGATGCGGTGGCGGCAGCGATCGATCGCGACCGCCAGCGGCGCGTGGCCGACGGTGCCCTGGACGACGTACGCGCCCACTACGCCACGCTGACCGCACGCGAGCGCGAAGTGATGTCTCTGGTGGTATCCGGGCTGATGAACAAGCAGGTGGCCGCCGAGCTGCAGCTGAGCGAAATCACGGTGAAGATCCATCGTGGCAACGTGATGCGCAAGATGGCCGTACGTTCGCTGGCCGAACTGGTGCGGCAGGCCGAGGCCCTCGGCATCGGCCGTTGAACGGGCGACCCCGGCCGCGCCTCACACCTCCGTATGATGGTCTGGCCGGCGGATCTGCGGCATAAAGGGCGCCATGCCGGCTGCGGACCCGTTGCGTCCTGGCCGGTGCGAAGGAGTTTTTGCATGCCCCCGCCCCCCCTCATCGCGATCGTGGACGACGATGCCGGCGTCCGCGCTTCGCTGTCCAGCCTGCTGCGCTCGCTGGGCCACGCCGTGCGTGCCTATGCGCATGGCCAGGAACTGCTGGAAGACACGCGCCTGCCGCCTGTCGATTGCATCATCAGCGATGCCCAGATGCCCGTGCTCGATGGCGTCCAGCTGCAGCAGCGGCTGCGCGCGCGCGGAGACCACGTACCGATGATCTTCATGACCGCCTTCCCGACCCCCGCGCTGGAAGCCCGGCTGGTGGCCGATGGCGCACTGGCGTTCCTGCGCAAGCCGGTGGATGCCGCAACGCTGGTGGCCTGGCTGCAACGTGCGCTGGATGACCGCGCGGACCACACCAAGGTATAGCGCGGCAAACCGAGCGTGTGATGTTGCTGCGCGCAGCGCGCCGGTAGCGTGGGCCCTGTTCCCACCACCACAGCGGAGTACGCAGATGAGCACGATCACCACCCCCGATGGCGTCGAGATTTTCTACAAGGACTGGGGCCCGAAGGAGGCACAGCCCATCGTCTTCCACCATGGCTGGCCGCTGTCCAGTGATGACTGGGATACGCAGATGCTGTTCTTCCTGGCCAAGGGCTACCGCGTGATCGCCCATGACCGCCGTGGCCATGGCCGCTCCTCGCAGGTCAGCGACGGCCACGACGTCGACCATTACGCCGCCGACGCCGCGGTGGTGATGCAGCACCTGGACCTGCGCAATGCCGTGCACATCGGCCATTCCACCGGCGGCGGCGAAGTGGCCCGCTATGTGGCCCGCCACGGCCAGCCGCAGGGCCGCGTTGCCAAGGCGGTGCTGGTCAGTGCAGTGCCGCCGATCATGCTGCGCACCGCCGCCTACCCCAAGGGTCTGCCGGTCGACGTGTTCGACGGACTGCGCGCTGCACTGGCCGCCAACCGTTCGCAGTTCTTCCTGGACCTGCCCAGCGGCCCCTTCTACGGCTTCAACCGTGACGGTGCCCAGATCGTGCCGGGCGCGATCCAGAACTGGTGGCGCCAGGGCATGGCCGGCAGTGCCAAGGCGCACTACGAAGGCATCAAGGCCTTCTCCGAAACCGACTTCACCGACGATCTCAAGGCGATCAGCGTTCCGACCCTGGTGATGCATGGCGACGACGACCAGATCGTGCCGATCGACGCGGCGGCACGCGAGTCGGTGAAGCTGCTGGCCAACGGTACGCTCAAGGTCTATGCGGGTTACCCGCACGGCATGCTCACCACTCATGCCGATGTGATCAACCCGGACCTGCTGGCTTTCGTGCAGGCCTGATCGCCCCCTGTGCGGGCCGCATCGCGCGGCCCGCACGAGGTTGCCCGCCCTCTCCCTGCTGGAGCCCCCATGTCGACTTCCCCCCGTGTGGCCCCCGCCACGCGCAAGGCCCCTCTGTTCCCGATGGCCGTGGCTGCCGGCATCGCGGTGGCCAACATCTACTACAACCAGCCGATGCTGGCCGCGATGGCCCAGGATCTGGGTGACGCCCGTGCCAGCAGCTGGATTCCCGCACTGACCCAGCTCGGCTACGCCGCCGGGCTGCTCCTGCTGCTGCCCCTGGGTGACCGCCACGAGCGTCGGCGGCTGATCGTCATCCAGTTCCTCGCCGTGGCGGCGGCACTGGTGGTCTCAGCGCTCGCGCCGGGCCTGGCCACGCTGGCCATCGGCGCGGTGGTACTTGGCGCCGCAGCAACAGTCGCCCAGCAGATCGTCCCGTTCACTGCCCTGCTGGTGCCGGCCGAGCGCCGTGGCGCGGCCATCGGCACGGTCATGAGCGGCCTGCTCGCCGGCATCCTGCTGAGCCGTACGCTTGCCGGCCTGGTGTCCAGCGTCGCCGGCTGGCGCGCGATGTTCTGGCTGGGCGTACCGCTGGCGCTGGCCGCTGCCCTCCTGATGGCACGCGCGCTGCCACGCCACGTTCCCAGCCATGTGCCGCGCTACGGCCAGCTGCTGGCATCACTGCTGCACCTCTGGCGCGACCTGCCCCTGCTGCGCCGCGCGACCCTTGCGCAGGCGCTGCTGTTTGCTTCGTTCTCGGCGTTCTGGACCATACTTTCGCTGCACCTGGCTGCGCCGCCGTTGCAGATGGGTCCGGCGGTGGCCGGCCTGTTTGGCGTCATCGGCGTGGTCGGCGTGGCCATCGCACCGCTGGCGGGCCGCCTGGCCGATCGTCGCGGCCCCGCGCTGATCGTGCAGCTGGGCGTGGTCGCCACCCTGGCCGCGTGGCTGCTGCTGGGGCTGTGCCCAGGCCTGGCCGGGCTGGTGCTGGGCGTGATCGTGCTCGACTTTGGCGTGCAGGTTGCACTGGTCAGCCACCAGCATCAGGTCTATGGCCTGCATCCGGAATACAAGAGCCGCCTCAATACCGTGTTCATGACCGGCATGTTCCTGGGCGGTGCCTTCGGTTCGTGGGTGGCTGCACTTGCCTGGCATCGTTTCGGCTGGACGGGCGTGGCCGTGTTCGGTGCCGCATTGCCCTTGCTGGCGTTGCTGCTGGTGCGCCCGCAGCGTCAGGCCGCCGGCGCAGGCCAGCATTGAGGAGACGGACATGCCCCTGCATATCGGCATCAGTGGTGGCTCGGTCGGTGGACTGTTCGCAGCCACGCAGCTGGCCCGCCATGGCCATCGTGTCACGCTGTTCGAACGCGCACCCCATGGCCTGGAAGGACGCGGCGCCGGCCTGGTCATCCAGCAATCAGTACTGGACCTGCTGCAGCGGGAAGGGCTGCAGGACCTGGGCGGGCACGGCGTCTGGGCCGAACAGCGCCTGTATCTGGATGACCGCGGCAACGTGATCGGCCGTGAGCCGCGACGGCAGATGCAGGTGTCCTGGGACGGACTGTTCGCCGCGTTCCGCAGGCGCATTGACGATGCTGACTATCACGCGGGGGTGCGTGTGCAGGACATCGAGGAAGACGGCCAGCAGATGCGGGTGCGTTGCAGCGATGGCAGCCAGCATCGCTTCGATCTGCTGATCGGCGCAGATGGCCAGGCCTCGCGGGTACGGCGCGAGGTCGATGCCCGACAGGGTGCCGATGGCCTGCCCCGCTATGCCGGTTATGTCGCCTGGCGGGGGTTGCTGGCCGAGCGTGCATTGCCGCCGGTGGCCGCCAACCAGTTGCTGGAACGAATGGTCTTCCACTTCGCACCGCAGCGTCAGGCCCTGGGTTACCTGGTGCCGGGCGCACAGGGTGAAGTCGCACCGGGCCAGCGCCGCTACAACTGGGTCTGGTACCGGCGCCTGACACCCGCCGCACTGGCGCAACTGATGGCCGATGCCGGCCGCGAGGGTGCGTTGTCACTGGGTCCCGGGCAGATTCCCGATGTCTGGGCTGCGCGCCTGCGCGAGGACGCGGCACGCTGGTTGCCGCCCTCACTGGCCGCGGTGGTCGAGGCCGACGCACGTCCATTCATGCAGCCGATACATGACTATGCGACACCGCGGATGGTGCACGGCCGGGTAATTCTGCTGGGCGATGCCGCATTCATTGCGCGCCCGCACACGGCGATGGGCGTGGCCAAGGCGGCGGCGGATGCGATGGCGCTGGGTGATGCGCTGGCAGGTATCGAACCGGCGGGCGTGACCGCGGCCTTGCTCGCCTACGAGCGGCAGCGGCTGCAGGAAGGCCGCACAATCGTGGCCTACGGGCAGCGGCTGGGTGAATCGATGGCCTGATGCCACGCACGGGCCTGCACAGGCCCTGCAATCCCTTCCGCCCGGCAAGCCGGACGGAAGGGCGGAGCCGCGGCGCGCGATTACTTGCGCTTGGCGACCTTGCGCACGGCCTTGGCCGGAGCCTTCTTGGCAGCGGCCTTCTTGGCGACGACCTTCTTGGCCGGTGCCTTCTTGGCGGCAACCTTCTTCAGCGGCGCAGCCTTCTTGGCCACGGCCTTCTTGGCGACGGCGACCTTCTTGCCGACAACCTTCTTGGCAGCAGCGGTCTTCTTGGTGGCAACCTTCTTGGTGGCTGCAACCTTCTTGCCGACGACCTTCTTGGCAGCGGCGGTCTTCTTGGTGGCGACCTTCTTGGTGGCGGCAACCTTCTTGCCGACAACCTTCTTCGCAGCCACGGCCTTCTTGCCGGCAACCTTCTTGGCGGCGACGGTCTTCTTGGCCACGGCCTTCTTGGCGGTGGCGACCTTCTTGCCGACAACCTTCTTGGCGGCCGCGGTCTTCTTGGCAACGGTCTTCTTGGCGACGGCAGCCTTCTTGGTGGCGGCCTTCTTCACGGTGGCGACCTTCTTGCCGGCAGCCTTGGTGGCGGCCTTGGTGGTCTTCTTGGCCGCAGCGGCCTTCTTGGTCACAGCCTTGCCGGCAGCAGCCTTCTTCTTGGCCACTTCCTTCTTCAGGGCAGCGGCTTCGGCCTTGGCGTTCTTCTTGGCCG
>DOKO01000367.1 GCA_003510825.1 Stenotrophomonas sp. | reverse complement strand
CTTCGCCAACGGCACCTGGGTGAAGAACACCGAGATCCCGGCTGACCGTTCGCGCTTTGGCAGCTTCAACGTCATCGCCGAAAAGACCCAGGCCGATACCCGCGCGATCCTCGAGGGCGCCGCCGGCAACGCGCAGGCCAGCGGCGATGACAAGCTGATCGGCGACTACTACGCCGCGTTCATGGACGAGGCCGGCATCGAGAAGCGCGGCCTGGCCCCGGTGCAGCCGCAGCTGGCCGCGATCGGCGGCATCGCCGACAAGGCAGGCCTGGCGCGTGCGCTGGGCGGCGACATGCGCGCCGACGTCGACCTGCTCAACGCCACCAACTTCTACACCGACCGCCTGTTCGGCCTGTGGGTGTCGGTGGACATGCTGCAGCCGGACCGCAACGCGCCGTACCTGGTGCAGGGCGGCCTGGGCATGCCCGACCGCGATTTCTACCTGGGTGACGGCCGCATGGCCGAGCTGCGCAAGCAGTACCAGGCCTACATCGCGCAGGTGCTGCAGCTGGCCGGCGTGGCCGATCCGGCCGGCAAGGCGCAGCGCATCCTCGCGCTGGAAACCAAGATCGCCCAGGCCCACGTCAGCCAGGAAGAAACCAACAACGTGACCCTGGGTGCCAACCCGTGGACGCAGGCGGACTTCAACGCCAAGGCGCCGGGCATGGACTGGGCGGCGTTCCTGGACGCAGCAAAGCTGGGCCAGCAGCAGGACTTCATTGTGTGGCAGCCGAAGGCCGTCGCCGGCCTGTCCAGGCTGGTGGCTACCGAACCCCTGGACGTGTGGAAGGACTACATGACCTTCCACGCGCTGGACCGCGCCGCGGCCTACCTGCCGAAGACGTTCGCCGACGCCCGCTTCGCCTTCCACGGCACCGCGCTGAGCGGCACCCCGCAGCAGAGCGACCGCTGGAAGCGTGCGGTGGACGATGCCAACCACGCCGTCGGTGAAGCCATCGGCAAGCGCTACGTGGAAAAGCACTTCGACGCCAAGACCAAGGAACGCGCGGACGAGATGGCGAAGAACATCATCGCCGCCTTCGCCAAGCGCATCGACGCGCTGGCCTGGATGTCGCCGCAGACCAAGGCACATGCCAAGGCCAAGGTGGCCGGCCTGACCGTGGGCATGGGCTACCCGGACACCTGGCGCGACTACACCGGCCTGGAGATCCGCCGTGACGATCCGCTGGGCAATGCGCAGCGCGCCGAGCAGTTCGAATACGCGCGCAACGTCGCCAAGCTGGGCAAGCCGGTCGACCACAACGAGTGGGCGATGCTGCCGCAGACCATCAACGCGATGAACGTGCCGCTGGAAAACCGCCTGGTGTTCCCGGCCGCGATCCTGCAGCCGCCGTTCTTTGACGGCGCCGCCGACGACGCGGTGAACTACGGTGCCATCGGCGCGGTGATCGGCCACGAGATCAGCCACGGTTTCGACAATGCCGGCGCGCTGTTCGATGAAACCGGCAAGCTGCACAACTGGTGGACGGCCGAGGACCTCAAGCAGTTCAACGCCGCCGGCGATGCACTGGCGGCGCAGTTCAGCAGCTACGAGCCGTTCCCCGGCGTGCACGTCAACGGCAAGCTGACCCTGGGCGAGAACATCGCCGACGTGGCCGGCCTGGGCACCGCCTACGATGCCTACCAGCTGTCGCTGCAGGGCAAGCCGGGCCAGACGCTGGAAGGCTTCACGCCGGACCAGCGCTTCTTCCTCGGCTTCGCCCAGGCATGGCGCAGCAAGAGCCGCGAGCAGGCACTGCGCAACGGCCTGCTGACCGACGTGCACGCACCGGGCCAGTACCGTGCGCTGACCGTGCGCAACATCGACGCCTGGTACCCGGCGTTCGAGGTGAAGGAAGGCCAGAAGCTGTACCTGGCCCCGGACAAGCGGGTCAAGGTGTGGTGATGTGATGCGAACGGGCGCCGAAAGGCGCCCGTTTTTTTTTTCGGTGGATGCCGCCTATCCACGCGTGGCGTGGATCTACCGGCGCGTCGTCATCACGACGAGGGTGGCCACCGCCGCGAACCCGGCCGCCGCCCACAGGTTGGCCTGCAAACCGATGCCATCCACCAGCAGCCCACCACCCCACGCACCCAGCGCGATGCCGATGTTGAACACGCCCACGTACAGCGCGGTGGCGATCTCCACCGCCTGCGGCACGGCCTTCATCATCCAGGTCATCAAGCCCACCGATACCCCGCCATAGGCCAGGCCCCACAGCAGCAGCACGGCAACACCACCGGCCGGCGTTGCCCCTACCGACAGCAACAGCAGCGGCGTCAGCAGCAGACCCAGCGCGATGGCCAGCAACATCCCGCGCGGGTGCCGGGCCGCCAAGGGCCCGACGATGAAGTTGCCAAGGATGCCGGCCAGGCCGTAGGCAAACAGCAGCGCGCCGATCCACGACGCATCGACCTGCGCCAGCGTGATCAACAGCGGCCGCACATAGGTGAAGGCGATGAAGTGCCCGGCCACCAGCAGCAGGGTCAGCAGCAGCCCCCTCTGCAGCCCACGATTACCCAGCTGCTGCAGGAACTGGCGCGCGCGCACCGAACCTTCCACCGGCAGCGCCGGTACCACCCACAGATGCAGCAGCAGGACCAGGCCACTGAACACGGCCATGGCCACGAACGCCCATCGCCATCCCAGCGCCTCGCCGATCAGTGCGCCCAAGGGCACGCCCAGCACCGAGGCCGCGGCCACGCCACCGAAGATGATCGACGTGGCCAGGCCGATGCGTGCGGCCGGCACCAGCCGCGCCGCCAGTCCACCGGCGATGGCCCAGATGCCGCCCATGCAGAAGCCCACCAGCACGCGCGCCGCCAGCAGCCAGCCGATGCCTGGGGCAAGTGCCGAAGCGAGGTTGGCCAGCAGCAACAGACCCAGCAGCGCGCACAGGATGCGACGTCGATCGAGACCCCCGGCAACGACGACCACCAGCGGCGCGAACAGGGCCGCCAGCAGCGCAGGCAAGGAGATCATCAGGCCGGCGGTGCCTGCGGACGTGCCAAGGTGATCCGCGATCAGCGTCAGCAGGCCAACGGGCAGCATCTCGGTGGTGACCACCGAGAACGTGGCCAGGCCGATGGCGGAGACCGCCCACCAGGGATGACGGGGCGTGGACGGGGACACTGCGGGTGAAGCGGCCTTCATGCGGACGTTCCTTCAGCAGCCATGGAAGCGGCGGGACAGCGCAGGACGCGCTGCGCGAGTGCGGCAACCAGCAGCACGCCGGCCCCGGCACAGAGGGCGACCACGAAGCCCGCGCGCACGCCACCGGCATCAACCACCTGGCCGGACAGCGCCGCGCCCAGCGCCACGCCGACGTTCAGACCGGCCAGCAGCCAGGTCATGCCTTCGGTGAGGCGCGCGGCGGACACGCGCTGTTCGACCAGCGACATCGCCACGATCATCGTCGGCGCGAAGCACATCCCGGCCAGCAGTACCGCCACCGTCAGCGCCAGCAGGTTGCCAACCCACGGCAGCGGCAAGGTGCTTGATGCGGTGGCGAGCGCCCCAACCAGCAGCAGGTGGTGCAGCGGCGTCTTCAGCTTCAGCGCACCAAACACCAGCCCGGCGCTGCAGCTGCCCAGGGCGTATGCCGACAACACCAGGCTGGCGGCCATGGCCTGGCCACGCTGCTCGGCAAAGGCCACGCTGGTGATGTCGACGGTGCCGACGATCACACCCATCGCCAGCATCAGCAGCACCAGCAACGCGATGCCCGGTTGCCGCAGCAGTGCGCCTGGCCGTTCGCCGTCGGCCTGCAGCGGCCGTGGCGCGGGTTCGGTGCCACGCTGCAGGACCAGCGCGGCGACACCCGCCACCAGCAACACGGCAGCGGCCAGGACCCCGGCCTGCGGCCAGACCGCGACCGAAAGACCGACAGACAACGGTGGCCCGGCAATGAAGGTGACTTCGTCGAACACCGTTTCCAGCGAGTACGCGGTCTGCAGCTCCACGCGCCCACGGTGGATCGCGCTCCAGCGCGCGCGCACCATCGCCGAAATGCTGGGCATGCACCCGGCCAACGCCGCGCTGGCAAACAGGGTCCACGTGGGGGCACCGAACGCGGTGCTGGACAGCAGCAACAGCAGGCCCAGCGCACTGAGCGCGGCGGCCAGCGGCAACACCCTGCCCTGGCCGTGGCGGTCGACCTTCCGCGAGATCTGCGGCGACAGCAGCGCATAGGTGAGTACGAAGGTCGCCGACACCGCGCCGGCCAGCGCATAGCTGCCGCGCAGCTGCGCGATGAGGGTGATGATGCCGATGCCGGTCATCGGCAGGGGCAGTCGGGCTACCAGCCCGGCAACAGCCAGACCAGCGGTACCGGGGGCAGCAAACAGATGGCGATAGGGGGTGGCCACGCAGGTTCTCCAAGGCAGCGGCTTGCCTGGCGCCGGCGGCGCCACGACAATACATACAGAGCGTATGAATAAGAGGCTACATTCATACGCGCCGTATGTAAATAATCATGCAAGCCGTATGTAAAGGAGCTGCCGATGGCCCGCCGTACCCGCGCCGAGATGGAAGAGACCCGCGCCAGCCTGCTGGCGACCGCCCGTCGGGTGTTCAGTGAGCACGGCTATGCCGCCACCTCGATGGATGACCTGACCGCCCAGGCCGGGCTGACCCGCGGTGCGCTGTACCACCATTTCGGCGACAAGAAGGGCCTGCTGGCGGCCGTCGTCGCAGAACTCGACGCCGAGACGGACGTGCGCCTTCAGGCGATCAGCGATGCGGCCGACGACGCATGGGAAGGGTTCGTGCAACGCTGCCGCGCCTACCTGGACATGGCGCTGGAACCGGACATCCAGCGCATCGTGCTGCGTGATGCACGTGCGGTGCTGGGCGGCGCATCGCCGGAGTCACAGCGGTACTGCGTCAACTCGATGCAGCGGTTGATCGAACAGTTGATCGCGCAGGGCGTGGTGGTCGCGGTGGATGCGCAGGCACTGGCATCGCTGATCTACGGCAGCCTGGCCGAAGCCGCGTTCTGGATTGCCGAAGGCGAGGAAGGCGATGCACGGCTGCGCCAGGCAAGCACGGCGCTGGAAGTGTTGTTGCGGGGTTTGAAGGCGGGGTGAGGTTCATCCAGTAGAGCCACGCCATGCGTGGATCCGCGCGATGGATCACCCCCCGGCCGGCCACTCGCGCAACACGTCCACCGGCACACCCACGCGTGCGCACGCGCGCGTGGCCAGGCCATCGGGCAACGCGCGGCGGAACAGCGGTGCCATGCCCTGCATCAGCTTGGCCGACGCGGCTGCCTGCGTGCGCTGGCCGGCACTGCGTTCCAGCATCGCCTCGGCCCAGTCGGGCAGCAGCGCGGCACCGGCGCCGAGGAACACCGCGCGCGACAGGCCCGGGATCGGCACCGGCAGGTTGACCGCCGACAACACCTCCAGCACCTCGCGCGAGCGTGCATCGGCGAGCAGCTCCGGCTGCCGCGCGCAGAAATAGGCGGCCACCTCCGCTTCGCTGCGCGGCACATCCACCGCGCCCAGCGCTTCGGCCACGCAGCGGTACTCGTCGTAGTAGCGGTCGGCAATCTCCACCGGCACCTCGCGGCCGTAGCGGCGATAACCCTGCAGGAAGCCGAACGCCTCGGTCACGTGCACCCACGTCAGCAGCTGCGGGTCATCGGCGGCATAGGCCTCGCCCTGCGCGGTGCGGCCGCGGATCTGCGCATGGATGCGGCGCACCTTGGCAACGAGTTTTTCCACTTCAGCAGCCGGCGCGTAGCTGGTGCCGGCAACGAACGCGGTGGTCCGGCGCAGGCGGCCGACCAGGTCCTGGCGGAAGTTGGAATGGTCGTACACGCCGGCCAGCGCGCGCGGGTGCAGGGTCTGCAGCATCAGCGCACACAGGCCGCCGGCCAGCATCGAGGGCAGCTCGGCGTGCATGCGCCAGGTCACGCTGTCCGGCCCGAACCAGCCGGGGTCGCCCAGCGGGTGGTCGTAATCGATGCCGCTCTGGCCGCGCGGGAAGGCATCGAGCACCCAGCGCCGGATCGGCGCGGTGACGGGGCGGGAAAGGCGGTGCAGCAGCGGCGGCATCTTCGGTCCAGGCGGTGGCGGAATCGGCCGCGGTCTGCGCGGTCAGCCTCGATTCTGGGCGATACGGGCCGAAGCAGCGAGCCCGTCGGCTCAGCCACGGTTCCATGTGCAGCCGCAGCACATTTCACCCTGCGACATCTTGACGCAGGCTTCCGGCGCGATGCTGCGCCGCATCAACATTCACCCATTCAGACAAAACCCTTACGGCGCTAGGCATTCCACCCATTGCACGGCCCGCTGGAAGTGCTAGAACTGAACCCGCCACACCGTCCAATGCTGATCGACGCACGTTCCACAAGGGAGCCAGCCATGATTGCTTTGTTCAAGGGTTTGGGACTACTGCTTCGCGACAACGAGCTCTACCACAGCCCGTTCGACAAACAGGTCGCGCACTGGCGCAACCTCAGCGAGCAGCAGATCCGCGAAGAAGTGGCGGTGCTGGCCCAGGCCAAGTGCCAATGGCTGATTGCCTCGATCATCGGCTGGCAGGCGGCGTCCCTGCTCATCCTTGGCCTGATCGCCAACTACCTCTGGCGCGACGATTACCACATCACCTTTACCCGCGTGGTCGTGGTGTTCGGCTCGTGGGTGTCGATCCTGTTCGTCATCTGGTTCATGGCCAACATGTTCGACCAGCAGGCCGGTTTCGAGCGCTGGATGAAGGCATTCAACAGCCGCGCCCGCATCACCTCCAAGGCGGACAGCGTCGAGTGCGTTGCCGAAGCGCTGGACCTGGCCGAGCACTACCCGGAAGTGCTGGACTACAAGCAGGCCGTCACCACCCGGCGCGAGCTGCGCCACGAGGACATCCGCATCATGACCGAGATCGGGCGCATGCGGCAGCACTCGGAACTGGTCGGCCGGCTCAACCATGTCGGCGAAACCGAACACCACCACGATCTGACCCTGCAGCCGGCCTACTGAGGCTGGCCAACAGGTCCAGGGAAGCGGGGGGAGCCACAATGCCACCGTGCACTGTCACGGTGGCATTGTTCTTTCTACATGCCGCGGAACAGGCTCATGAACGGCTGGCTGACCACCAGCGTTTCCGGCCGCTGGCGCAGGCGCAGCACGCCGCGGCCGGTGTCGTCGCGGCTGACCGCCGCCACCGCCTTCATGTTGACGATGGTCGAGCGGTGCACCTGGCGGAAGTGCTGCGGGTCGAGCACCTCCAGCAGTTCGCGCAGCGGCGTGCGCAGCAGGCTTTCGCCGGCGCTGGTGACCACCGTCGTGTACTTGTTGTCGGCGCGGAAATAGACCACGTCCTCCAGCATGATCAGCTGCGTATCGCGGCCGTTGCTGGCGGTGATCCAGGCCAGCGGCGGGCGATCACCTGCGCCCTGTGACGGGCCCAGGCGCTGCAGCAGGCGTTCCAGCACCGCATCGTCCTGGCGCGTGTTGGGCAGCCGCGAAAGGATGCGCTCACGGGTCGCCAGCAGGCGCTCGTCGCTGACCGGCTTCAGCAGGTAATCCATCGCGCCCTGTTCGAACGCATCGATGGCGTACTGGTCGTAGGCGGTGACGAACACCACCTGCGTGCGCGGGCTCAGTTCGGACAGCGCGCGCGCCACTTCGATGCCGCTGATGCCGGGCATGCGGATATCCAGGAAGGCGATGTCCGGCTGCTTTTCGGCCAGCTGTTCCAGCGCGCTGGCGCCATCCTCGCACTCGGCCACCAGCTTCAGGTCCGGCCACAGCCGCCCCAGCTGTTCCACCAGCGACTGCCGCAGCAGTTCCTCGTCTTCGGCGATCAGGGCTTCAAGCGGCATGGCTGCGTTCCTTGGCCGGCTGCGGCAGGGTCATGGTGGCGGCGACGCCGCTGGGGAAATTGGCAACGATGGCCACGCCGGCCTGCTCGCCGCAGGTCAGGCGCAGGCGCTCGCGCAGGTTTTTCAGGCCGATGCCGGTGCCGCTGGTGCCCTGGCCGAAGCCCAGGCCGTCGTCGGCCACGGTCACCGTCACGTGGTCATCGAACGCTCGCGCCAGGATCCAGATCGTGCCGCCGCCGGGCTTGGGTTCCAGGCCGTGCTTGATGGCGTTTTCCACCAGCGTCTGCAGGGCCATCGCGGGCATATGCACGCCGTGCAGCTCGTTGGGCACCTGCACTTCCACCGCCAGCCGCGCGCCCATGCGGATGCGCAGGATTTCCAGGTAGGCGCGGGTGCGCTCCAGTTCCACGCCCAGCGTGGACACCGACTCGTCCACCTGCGGCAGCGAACTGCGCAGGTACTGGATGAGGTGGCCGAGCATCTGTTCGGCGCGACCGGGATCGGTGCGGGTGAGTACCTGCGCGTTGGCCAGGGTGTTGTAGAGGAAGTGCGGTTCCACCTGCGCGTGCAGCAGGTTCAGGCGGGCCACCGACAGTTCCTTTTCCACCTGGGTCTGTTCGGCGGCGGCCTGCTCGTCGCGGCGCTGGTCGGCCACACGGCGGGTGATCGCGCGGGTGACGGCCTCGGCGTTTTCAAAATTGCTGCCCTCGTCCAGCGCCAGCAGGTCGGCCCACCAGCCGGCATCGGGCTCGAACAGCAGGGTAACGGTGCTGGTGCCCTGCCCCGGGGTGACCGTGGCCTGCACGCTGTTGCGCTTGATGGCCAGCCGTGCCGGCAGGTTCCAGCGGGACGGCTGGCGGCCATTCCAGGGATCGACGCGGCGCACGTAGGCACGCACCTGAAGGCTGCCGGCGGCGCTTTCCACGTCTTCCACCCGCGGCAGTTCGGCCAAGGCGGCCTCGACCAGGGCAAACGCAGGGCCGGCATCCAGCGGCACTTCAATCTGGCGGCGCTGGTGGCCGGACAGGGTGCTGCCATCGAGGCGACCGGCGATCAGCCACACGCGGCGCACATGGGTGATGGCACTGCCCAGCGCGGTGATCATCAGGAACATCGCCAGCAGACCGAAGATCCAGCCCGGGCCATCGTTCATGCCGCTGAAGATGCCGCTCCAGACCATGCCGGCCACCAGCAGTGCCACGGCCCAGGCCAACAGGTGACGGAGAATGAGAGTGAGGCTGGCGATCACGGCAGCGCCTTGGAGGAAGGGGGTGAGCCGAGCATAGGTCGGCCCACCGGGCAAACAAGCGGCCTGCGACGAAGCCCCGGAAACCGGGGATGGAAGCGGTCACGGGAACGCCGGGCATGGCCCGGCGCTACCGGTGCTTCTTATTTGCGCTGGTCGGCGCTGCTGTCACGCACGGCGCGGAACGACTCGTCGGTGCTCCAGTTCGGCCAGCTGCGCGAGTTGGCCAGCTGGTTGCCCAGCGTGTAGAGCACTTCCAGGTCGCGCGCGGCACCGGCAAACACCCAGTCCGGCTGCCATTCGTCGCCCTGCTGGTGGTAGCGCTTGGCGGTGTAATCCTCCGAGGCCTTCTTGCCGGCGGCGACGCCACCATCCACCCAGTCTTGGCCGGCCGACCAGGACAGCGCCGGCACGCCGCGCTTGGCGAACGAGAAGTGATCGGAGCGGAAGAACAGGCCCGCTTCCGGCTTCGGGTCCGGGGTGTAGCGGATGTCCCAGCCCTTGGCGACGTCCTTCAGCTGGTCCAGCAGTTCGAAGCGCGCGGTGCCGTAGATGCCGAAATCACGCGACGGACCGAACGGCGACATGCCGTCCATGTTGATCGCCGCCACCGTGGTTTCCAGCGGGTACAACGGGTGGGTGGCGTAGTACTCCGAACCCAGCAGGCCCTTTTCCTCGGCGGTGACCGCCAGGAACAGCAGCGAGCGCTGCGGGCGCGGGCCCTTGGCGAAGCCGCGGGCCAGTTCGATCAGCGAGGCGGTGCCGCTGGCATTGTCCAGTGCGCCGTTGAAGATGCGGTCGCCGCGCGCGTCCGGCTCGCCCACGCCGATGTGGTCCCAGTGCGCGCTGTAGATGATGGTCTCGTCCGGGTGGCTGCTGCCTTCCAGGCGTGCGGCCACGTTGTGCGAGGTGATCACTTCGGTCTTCACCGCGTACTTCGCATCCAGGCTGGCGCCGGCCAGCGGCACCGGGGTGAAGTCGCGCTGCTGCGCCTTCTTCTTCAGCGCCTCGAAATCCTGCCCGGCAGCGCGGAACAGCTCGACGGCGAGGTCGCGCTGGATCCAGCCTTCCAGCAGCGGATGGGTCTCGGCGGGGTTGTCACGCACCACGTCGAACATGGTGTTGGTGTTGGAGCCGGCCACGGTGGCCCAGCCGTACGAGGCCGGCGCGGTCTCGTGCACGATCAGCACGCCGAGCGCGCCCTGGCGTGCGCCTTCTTCGTACTTGTACGGCCAGCGCCCGTACCAGGTCATGCCCTTGCCGTCGAAGTCGCCCTTGCCGGTTTCGAAGTCGGGGTCGTTGATCAGCACGACGGCGATCTTGCCCTTCAGGTCGACGCCCTTGAAGTCGTCCCAGTTGCGCTCCGGCGCCTTCACGCCATAGCCGAGGAAGACCAGCGGGGCCTTGCTGATGTCGACGGTGGTGGCGCCATTCATGGCGGCGCGCACGGCGATCTGCTTGCCCTGGTCGAGGGTGACGGTCTTGCCGCCCTGGTGCAGGGCCAGCTGCGGGGTACCGACGATGTCGCCCTTGCGCAGCGGCACGGCCTGGGTCCACAGGCGCTTGCCGTCCTTGAGGTCGCCGCCCGGCTGCAGGCCGGCGGCGGCAAACTGCTTGCTGAGGTAGGCAATGGTCTTTTCTTCGCCGGCGGTGGCCGGTGAGCGGCCCTCGTAGGCGTCGGAGGCCAGTTCCTTGACGTCGGCGGAGATCCGCGCGCCATCGAATTTCGGCGTGGCGGCCATCAGGGCGCTCGACACCGACAGGGCCAGGATGCCCAGTACTGCTCGTTTCATTGCTCTCTCCAGCAGGAAAATCCTTCCGGAGTGTAAGGGGTAAGGGGTTCGGCAGGGCTGCGCCCTGCACCTGCCGAAACAACGGCAACGGCCGAAGCAACAGCAACAGCTGGCTATCCGTGGGATGGCGGGGTGGTGTGGGTTTGCGGGGACGCCGT
>DOKO01000366.1 GCA_003510825.1 Stenotrophomonas sp. | reverse complement strand
GCGCTGTACAGGATCGCCACCAGGTAGCTCGCGCGCGGCGATTCGACGCCCTCGAACCAGCGCACCAGCACCGGCAGTTCGTCGCGGTTTCGCGCTTCGTAGCCGCTGCGCAGCAGGTGGCGGTTGGCCTCGGTGACCGGCACGGTCAGGCAGCGCGTGCTGGTCCAGTTCTCGTAGACGAACAGCTTGCAGAACGGCGCATAGCCGTCGAGCACCTTCAGCGGCGCATACGCGTTGAGGTGCGCCTGGAACTGTTCGGCGCTGATGTCCTGGATGGTGTTGGCGCGCGGCACGCGCGGAAACAGGCGGGGACGGGCGAATTCAGTGAGGACGATGGACATGGCATGCACGGGCGGGAACAGGTCATCAGGGTAACGGTCGATGCGCTTGAAGTCTGCTTCACATTTGACGGCCACAGTGCGCGTACATCTCCCGGAGAGTCCTGCATGAACCGCTTCCACCGCCCTCTGCTGTCCGGCCTGTTGGCCCTCCTTCTCCCCGCAGCCATGTCCCTCCCTTCCGCGTCTGCCGCATCACCGCGGGTGCTGCTCGTGGTCAGCAGCGAAGGCCGGGACCAGGGCAAGACCCGTCCGGGTTTCGAGATGGACGAATTCGCGCAGGCCTGGCTGATCCTCAAGCAGAACGGCTTCGACATTGATGTGGCAAGTCCGCGAGGTGGCGCCGTCGAGGCTGACAAGTACAACCCCGCCGAGGCTTTCAATGCCGCCGTCCTTGCCGATCCGCAGGCCATGGGCAAGCTGGCCGCGACCGTGCCCACCGCACGACTGCGTGCCAGCGACTACGAGGGCGTCCTGGTGATCGGCGGCAAGGGCGCCATGTTCGATCTTCCCGTCGACACCGCCCTGCACGCCACGATTGCCGGCATCTGGCAGCAGGGCGGATTGGTCGCGGCGGTGTGCCATGGCCCGGCCGCGCTGGCAGGTGTTCGCCTTCCCGATGGCCGGGCGATGGTGGATGGCCGCGCCATGACCGGTTTCACGGAAGAGGAAGAAGCCCTGTTTGGCAAACGCTGGGCGAAGGAATTCGCGTTCCAGCTTGAACCGCGCATGCGCGAGCTGGGCGCACACTGGCAGGAGGCACCGCTGATGATGCCGAAAGTCGTGGTCGATGGACGCCTGCTGACTGGCCAGAACCCGTTCTCGACCGCCGCGCTGGCCGATGCCTTCGTGCGCGCCAGCGGACGCGTGCCACTGGCGCGCCAGGCATGGCGCGACGAGCGCAGCATGGCGCTGGTGGAGCAGCACCTGCAGCAGCGCGATGGACAGGCGGCACGAGAACTGGCGCAGCGCCCTTCCGACCATCACGTGGAGTTGATCGGCATGCTGGGCTTCTACCAGCTGAAGGGTGCCAAGGATGCCAGCGCCATCACCGACGCGCTGTCCATCATGCAGTTGGCCAGCCCGCATATGGACGAACCGAGGCTGCAGGTCGCGATGGCAGAAGCCCACTGGCGCCTGGGCCGGACCGAACTGGCCCGTTCGCAGGTACTGGCTGTGCTGGAAAAGCAGCCCGGACTGGACGAAGCTAGCGCTCTCCTGGCCCGCATGCAGCCCTGACCATGGACGCCGAGCGCCTGCGCCTGCTGTTGATTGAAGACAACCTGCCGTTGGCCTCGGCCATCATCGACATGCTGCAGGCGCATGGCCATCTGGTCGATTTTGCCGCTGAAGGTCACCTCGGGCTGCAGTTGGCACTGGCTTCACCGCCGGATGTATTGCTGCTCGATATCGGGTTGCCCGGCATCGATGGCACGACCGTCTGCCATCGGCTGCGCGAGCGAAGCGATCGGCACGTCCCGGTGCTGATGCTGACCGCACGAGATGCGATCGGCGACAAGCTGCAGGGCTTCGCTGCGGGCGCAGATGACTATCTGGTCAAGCCCTTCGACGACGCCGAACTGCTCGCCCGCTGTCTCGCCCTCGCCCGCCGCCATCGCGTGGGTCAACCGAACCTCCTGCAGGTTGGACCGTTGAGCATCGACCGCCGCAGCGGCCAGGCCTGGCGTGCCGGAATGCTGCTGGAACTGGCACAGGTCCCGCAGAGCATCCTGCTCATGCTGGCCGAGGCCTGGCCGCGAACGGTCACGCGCAGCGAGCTCGTTCAACGCCTGTGGGGTGATGAGGCACCGCCTTCCGATCCGCTGCGATCGCACCTGTATCTGTTGCGGCAGGCACTGGACAGGCCGTTCGAAGGCGAGATGCTGCGAACCGTCCACGGCGTCGGCTTCCGTCTGGAAGCCTCGCCATGAAGCCGCGACCAACCCAGCGCCTGCGCCGTCGACTGGTGACCACATTCACCGCCTTCGCGCTGTTCACCGCGATGGTGTTCGGCACTTATTCGCTGGTGTTCATGTACGTGGTGGAAGACAGCATCTTCAATGCCCAGCTGGAGCGTGAAGCGCGGGCCCAGCTTGCCCGCCACGCGCACGACGGGGACTGGGGGACGCCTACCGACGCCGCCATCCAGCTGCATGACTCACCTTCGACCTTCCCTGATGATCTACGCAGCGAGTTCGCGAAGGAACCCTGGCGCTCGGAGTTCGCAGGCGTCGATGGGCGGCACTACCATCTCAAGCGGATCGATCCTCCGGCCGGCGCGCCACCTGCGTGGCTCGTGTCGGAGGTCAGCGCGCAACTGGTGGTCCGACCGATCCGCGACCGGGTTGTCATGCTGCTGGCCGGCACGGCACTGCTGGTCTTGATCGCGGCGATTGCTCTTGGCATGTGGCTCGCCCATCGCAGCACGCGCTCGCTCTACGTGCTGGTCGAAGAGGTTGAAGCGCTGCAGCCGGAACCTGGCCACGGCATGCGCCTGGCAGCACGTTTCGACGATGACGAGATTGGCGTACTCGCGCGCGCGCTCGATGGGTTGTCCGCACGCGTCGCTGCCTTCCTTGCCCGCGAACAGGCATTCACGCGCGATGCCAGCCATGAGCTGCGCACCCCCCTGAGCGTCATCTCCAGTGCGGCAGGCCAACTATCCAGCGAGCCAGCACTGTCCGATCGTGGCCGCCAGCATGTGCAGCACATCCGCCTTTCGGCACTGCAGCTGCAGCAGGCCATCGCGGCGCTGCTGGCGCTGGCACGCGAAGAAACCGCCAGCCACGGTGCGCCGCCGGTCAAGCTGGTACCGCTGCTGGAACGGGTGATCATCGAGCAGTCTCCGTTGCTGGCCGCGCGGCCTGTCGAAGTGCGGCTGACCGTGCCCAACGAGGCCGCGCTGCGTGCGCCCGAGGCGGCCCTGCGCGTCGTCCTGGCCAATCTGGTCGGCAATGCGTTCGCGCATACCGCGCAGGGAGAGGTCCTGATTGCATGGCAGGACGGTCACCTGCTGGTGCATAACACGGCGGGTACATCGCCCTTTCTGGGCAACTGGCCCGAACCGCGGCCCTTCGACAAGCGAGATGGCAGTGAGGGCAACGGTCTGGGCCTGGACATCATGCGGCGACTCTGCAGCCATTACGGGCTCGAGCTGATCATCCAGCATGGCGGCGAAGGGGTCATGGCCCGTTTGAGGGGTCAGCCCGCCGAGCTGTAGCAGCGGCTACAACGCCATCCGCTCGCGCAGCTCACGCGCCTGCCGCCGCGACACTTCCACCTCGCTGCCATCATCCAGCGCCAGGTCGTAGCCATCGCCAATACTGGGGGTAACGCTGCGGATGCGCCGCAGGTTCACCAGCGTGTTGCGGTTGGCGCGGAAGAACAGTTCAGCGGGCAGGCGTGCTTCCAGCGCGCTCAGGCTGCGCGTCAGCAGCGCGTTCTGGTCGCGGAACCACAGACGGGTGTAATTGCCATCCACCACCAGCCGGCGGATCTCGCCCACCGCCACGAACCAGCAGCGTTCGCCATCGCGCACGAACACCTGGTCCTGCGCGCTCAGACTGCCACCTGCAACCACCGCCGGCGCCGCAGGCACGTCCTGCTGGCGCGCGCGTTCCAGCGCTTCATGCAGGCGCGGCGCTTCCACCGGCTTGACCAGGTAATCCAGCGCATTGGTCTGGAAGGCACGCACCGCATAGGCATCGTAGGCGGTGACGAACACCACCGCCGGCGCCGGGTCCAGGCCATCGAGCACGTCGAAGCCGGTGCCGGACGGCATCTGCACATCCAGCAGCACCAGGTCGGGCTTCAGCCGTGCGATCGCTTCGCGCGCCGCCGGTACGTCATCGGCCTCGCCCACGCACTTCACCCACGGCAGCGCCGCCAGCAGCGTGCGCAGTTCCTGCCGCGCCAGCCGCGCGTCATCGACGATCAGGACATTCAGGGTCGTGCGCATTGCGGAATCTCCAGGACGGCCTGCATGCGGCCGTCCAGCGGTTGCAGATGGAAGCGGCCGCCACGGCCGAGCTGCGAGCGCAGGTAGGCCAGGCCGACGCCATGCCCGGCGGTCGCGGCATCCGTGCCGGCCGTGGCCACACCCAGCGGGTTGTCGACCTGCAGCCGCAGCAGGCCGTCGCGGCACTGCGCGCCGATGCGTACCTCGCCACCGCCAGGACACACCGCGATGCCGTGCTTGATCGCATTTTCCACCAGAAGCTGCAGCGCCATCACCGGCAACCGTGCCTGCGCCGCCTCGTCACTCACGTCGATGCGTACCTGCAGGCGCTGTTCGTAGTGCACGGCCTCAACGGCCAGGTAATCGCGCACCACGGCCAGCTCGTCGGCCAGCAATGCCTCCTCGTTGCGCGCGTGCTCCAGCGCGTGGCGCAGCGTGCGCGACAGATCGGTGACCATCTGCCGTGCGCGCTCGGGGTCCTCGAGGATCAGCGCGCGCAGGTTGTTCAGCGCATTGAACATGAAGTGCGGATTCAAGCGCGCGCGCAGTGCATCGCGTTCCAGCGCACTGCGCTGGGCCTCGGCCCGCAGGCGTTCGAGTTCCGCGTGACGCGCCTGGCGCAGGCTGTGCAGGCCGGCCCACAGCGCGGTCCACAGGCCCAGCAGCAGCACGGTGTTGAGCAGATAGGCCAGCCGCGCCACCGGGCGGAAGTCACCCGCCCGGCCGCCGAAATCCACCCAGCCCAGTGCCAGCGCCGGCTGCAGCACGGCGGTCAGCAGCAACTGCGCCAGCAGTGCGCCCAGCAGCACCGCCAGCGCAAGCCGCAGCACCAGCGCACCGAACTCGCGCTGCCACCAGCCCCGCCGCAGGGCCAGTGCACGCACGCCTGCACTGATGCCCCACAGCAGCACGCCCAGGCCGACGCTGATGAGCGTGCCACCACTGCTGGCGCCGCCGCCGAAGGTACTGGTCATCGCCAGGCTGAGCGCGCAGAACAGTGCCCACCCAAGGGTGTTGATCAGCCAGAAGCGCAGTGTGGAAGTCGAATCGGGCATGGCGATGGCCGGAGCGGACGGAAGGATCAGCGGTGGCTGTCCAGGAATGCCTGCACCTGCCCACGCAACCACTGCGGATCATCCCACATCAGGAAGTGGTGGCCGGTCGCGCTCAGTACGATGCGCACGCCGGGCAGCGCGGCGTACTGCGACTGGAAGATCGCACGCGCCGATGCTTCGGTCGCACCCATTGCCTGGTAGGACGCCCAGGCGCCAAGGACCAGCGTCGGCGAACGGATGCCGGCCACTTCGCTGCGCAGGTCGGTCACCAGCAGCGAGTACATCGCATCGGCGGTGGTGGCGCGATCGCTGTCATGGCCCCAGCGCTTCAGTTCGGGCAGGCGCGCGGTGCTGTTGGTCAGCGGGGCCAGCGCCGCTTCGGCCTGCGCCTGGTAGCTGGCCGGGTCCGCCGCCAGCATCGCCGTGCGCATCTGCTCGGCCATCGGCTGCACGCTCTGTGCGGTCGCCTGCGGGTTCTGGATGCCCGCGTAGAACGGCAGCGAATCGACGATGACCAGCGGCCCCAGTGCGTCCGGTTCCTTCACCGCCATCTGCAGGGTCAGCACGCCGCCCAGGCTGTGGCCGATCACCGCCGGATGATCCAGTTTCTGGTCGTGCACGTAGGCCAGCAGCTGGTCGCGCATGGCCGACAGGAAATCGGCCGGTCGCGGGTCGGCGGCGCGGGCACCGGCGAAGCCCGGCAGCTGCACCAAGTGGCACTGCACGTCCTTCAGCGCCCGACAGGTCTCGCGCCAGACCTCGGCGCTGCTGTTCAGGCCGGGGATCATCAGCAGCGGGCGGCCATCGCCGACCACTTCCACCTGCACCTTGCCGGTGCCAGCCGGGGCCGCCGCGGAGGCATGGGCAGCGCCCGAGCCGAGCACGGCCATCGCCATGCCCAGCATCGCCAGCCGGGCCAGGGCCTTCATCGCGTAGTACATCGCCAGCATCATCTTCATCGCGTACTCCTTGCAGGGACGGGTGCGTGGGGGGATGCGGCCAGCCTGGCCGGCGTGGCTGCCAGCGTGTTGCAGTGGCGGAGCAACGGTCGCGCGCCCGGGTGAACGGTCGCCCGGGGCGGACCAGTTCTTCACGCCGCGAAGCTTCACATCCATCTTGATGGAGAGATATACTCAACCGCACCCGCCGCCACCGCCCGTGCCATGACCGCCATCAGCTTCGAGTTCTACCCGCCCAAGACCGATGAGCAGCGTGGCCAGCTGGACCGTGCCGCCGCCCGGCTGAAGGCGTACGCCCCCGAGTACGTGTCCTGTACGTTCGGTGCCGGTGGCTCGACCCTCAGCTACACCTCCGAGACGGTGCGCCACCTCAACCAGCACCACGGCCTGGACGCCGCGCCGCACCTGTCCTGCGTCGGTGGCACCCGCCAGGAGATCCGCGAGCTGCTCAAGCTGTACCGCGCCATCGGCTGCCGGCGCCTGGTCGCGCTGCGTGGTGACCTGCCCTCCGGCATGGGCTTCCCCGGCGACATGCGCTATGCGTCCGAACTGATCGCCTTCATCCGCGCCGAGCACGGCGATGCCTTCCGCATCGAAGTGGGCGCCTACCCGGAAACCCATCCGCAGGCACCGGACGCGCTGACCGACCTGAAGCACTTCAAGGCCAAGGTCGATGCCGGCGCCGATGCGGCCATCACCCAGTACTTCTACAACGCCGACGCGTATTTCCATTTCGTCGATGAAGTGCAGCGCCTGGGCGTGCAGGTGCCGATCACCCCCGGCATCATGCCGATCGCCAACTTCAGCCAGCTGCGGCGTTTCTCCGAGCAGTGCGGCGCCGAGATCCCGCGCTGGATCAGCCGCAAGATGCTGGCCTATGGCGATGACAGTGAGTCGGTGCGCGCGTTTGGTGCTGAAGTCGTGGCCAAGCTGTGCGAGCGGCTGGTCGCAGGCGGCGCACCCGGCCTGCACTTCTACACGCTGAACCTGGCCAAGCCGACGGTGTCGGTGCTGAAGCTGCTGAACGGCTGAAAGCGCACTGTGCTGTGCTTTCAACGCTACCCTGTGGCAATGAAAGCTGTCCTGTCCCTGCTGCTGGTGCTGTTGTCCGCGGCCAGCATCGACGCCCACGCCCAATCCACGCGCTTGAACCGCTGCACCGATGCGCAGGGCCAGAGCGTCTATACCGACCGACCCTGTGACAGCGTGGGTGCGCAGTCGCGGCGTCCGCCGCCGCCACCGGCCGGCAGCACGCTGCAGCGCGACAGCCTGGGCGCCAGCTGCCCGCGTCGCCTGAGCGAACTGGTGCAGGCCCTGCACGACGCGGTGAACACCCAGGACGTCAACCGGCTGTCCACGCTGTACCTGTGGAGCGCGGTGTCCGATGCCGGCGCGCAGCGCATCCTTGGCCAGCTGGAATCGGTGGTGCGGCGGCCGCTGGTGGACGTGGTGCCGGTGTATCCGCAGCAGGATGATGAGGTGCAACCGGATGGGGGTCAGAGCCCTGCTGCGCAGGGATCCGACCCCGGGACGCCGGTGGCCCGCCACCCCGTGGGCCTGCGCCTGGAACAGACGCTGCCGGGCAGTGCGGCGCGCGCGGCGACGGTGCTGGGGCTGCGGCGGCAGTACGGGTGTTTCTGGATCACGTTGTAGGACCGCATCCACGCATGGCGTGGATCTACTGACATCCGCGCGTGGCGTGGATCTACGGGCCGGGCCATGCCCGGCGGAAGGCC
>DOKO01000028.1:14421-14702 GCA_003510825.1 Stenotrophomonas sp. | reverse complement strand
AGATCCCGGACGTGGGTCAGAGCCCTTTCCTGCGGAAAGGGATCCGACCCCATGTGATGTGAATCAGCGCGCCAGCCAGGCGCCGACGACCACGGCCACGGCC
Source organism: Stenotrophomonas sp. (assembly GCA_003510825.1). Taxonomy (GTDB): domain Bacteria; phylum Pseudomonadota; class Gammaproteobacteria; order Xanthomonadales; family Xanthomonadaceae; genus Stenotrophomonas. The sequence goes on along the minus strand of DOKO01000028.1, from coordinate 14,599 downwards.
AGCCAGATCCATTCAACCGCGCCGTTGGCCAGGCTGGTCAGGGTCCAGGCCAGGTGCGGGCCCATCCGCAGCGCGGCATCCATCGGGTTCAGGCCGATCGAACCGCCCATCCAGGCGCTGGCGATGCACCAGTAGGCCACCGCGCTCACCAGCACCGTGCCCAGCACCACCAGCGCGA
>DOKO01000028.1:13816-14155 GCA_003510825.1 Stenotrophomonas sp. | reverse complement strand
TGCCCAGGCGCAGCATGAACGTGAGTTCCAGGGCGGTCAGCACCGCCATCCAGCCGACCTGGCGGCCGGTCATCAGGGCCAGCAGCACCCAGACCATCGGGGCGACAACCAGACCCAGCAGCAGCATGAAGGGCCAAAGCCAGGTGACGATCCTGGCACGCGCGGCATTGGAGGACATCGAAGCTTCCTGAAGGACACCCACAGGATACTGTGGTTTGCCGCAGTGCACCGGCGGGGGCAGGGCGGCTGGGCTAGAATGCCGTCTTGCGTGGCTTCGGCCGCGGCCCCATATCGGTCCCCATGTATTCCCGTAGCAGCGAACCTGTCCACTTCGAACGC
>DOKO01000028.1:0-13599 GCA_003510825.1 Stenotrophomonas sp. | reverse complement strand
GAACCTGTCCACTTCGAACGCGATTGCGAGGCCGTGATGGTCCCGCAGGGCGACACCGTGACCCTGCCTGCCGGCAGCTATGGCTATATCACCCAGGCGTTGGGCGGCAGCTATTCGGTGTTCGTCGAAGGCAACCTGTTCCGCATCGCCGGCAAGGACGGCGACGCCATCGGCAAGGAGGCCCCGGCGCCGCTGGAACTGCCCGCCGACGCCACCGATGAACAGGTGGAACAGCTGGTGTGGCAGCAGCTGCGGACCTGCTTCGACCCGGAAATTCCGGTCAACATCGTCGAACTGGGCCTGGTCTACGAAGTCGAGATCAAGCATCTGGACGAGGGCCAGCGCGAGATCGACGTGAAGATGACCCTGACCGCGCCCGGCTGCGGCATGGGTGACATCCTCGTCGACGACGTGCGCAGCAAGCTCGAGATGGTCCCGACCGTGGCCCAGGCCGATGTCGAACTGGTGTTCGACCCGCCGTGGAACCAGCACATGATGTCCGAGGCCGCCCGGCTCGAAACCGGCATGCTTTGACCCACGGCCCGCCGCATGGCGGGTCCGGCACTACCCGCAACCAGAACAGGAATCCTCCGGTGTCCCAGTCCATTCCCAGCTTCGCCGTCACCCGTTCGGACCACCCACGCAGCGCTGAAGAGCGCGCCCAGATCCTGGAGAAGCCGGGCTTCGGCCTGCACTTCACCGATCACATGGTGGAAGTGCGCTGGGACAAGGACACCGGCTGGCACAACGCCAACGTGCGTGCCTATGGTCCGCTGCAGCTGGACCCGGCCGCGGCCGTCCTGCACTACGGCCAGGAAATCTTCGAAGGCATCAAGGCCTACCGCCACGCCGATGGTTCGATCTGGACCTTCCGCCCCGATGCCAACGGCCGCCGCCTGCAGCGTTCGGCACAGCGCCTGGCGCTGCCGGAACTGCCGGTGGAGATCTTCGTCGAATCGCTGAAGCAGCTGATCGCGCTGGACAGCGCCTGGGTGCCGTCGGCCGATGAGTCCAGCCTGTACTTCCGGCCGTTCATGATCGGCGACGAAGCCTTCCTCGGCGTGCGCGGCGCGCACAAGGCCGGCTACTACGTCATCGCCAGCCCGGCCGGCCCGTACTTCGCCAAGGGCGTCGCCCCGGTGTCGATCTGGCTTTCCACCGAATACGCGCGTGCAGCCAAGGGCGGCACCGGCGCGGCCAAGTGCGGTGGCAACTACGCCGCCTCGCTGCTGCCGCAGCAGAAGGCGCAGGCACAGGGCTGCTCGCAGGTGCTGTTCCTGGACCCGGTCGAAGGCAAGTACCTGGAAGAACTGGGCGGCATGAACGTCTTCCTGGTCTACAAGGACGGCACCCTGGTCACCCCGGAACTGTCCGGCAGCATCCTCGAGGGCATCACCCGCGAGAGCATCCTGCAGCTGGCCCGCGACCGCGGCATGAAGGTCGAAGAGCGCAAGGTCACCATCGACGAGTGGAAGAACGGCGTGGCCTCCGGTGACATCGCCGAAGTGTTCGCCTGCGGTACCGCAGCGGTGGTCACCCCGATCGGCCAGCTCAAGGGCGAAGGCTTCTCGGTGGGCGACATCAACGCCCCGGCCGGCGAAGTGACCATGTCGCTGCGCAAGGAACTGACCGACATCCAGTACGGCCGCCAGCCGGACCGCCACAACTGGCTGGTCAAGCTGGGCTGATCGCCTGCACCAGACTGTAGAGTCGAGCCATGCTCGACTGCCGTCGCTTATGTAGAGCCGAGCCATGCTCGGCTGCTCCAGAGACAGTCGAGCATGGCTCGACTCTACAAAGGCCTAAGCTGAACCGCGGCAGCGTCCGCCCTCATAACTATACAGTACATCCTGTATAGTTATGACCACCCAATACCTCCTCCTGGTGTGTTCCATGGCGCTTTCCCAGCCCCTGGCCGGTGCTCCGGCCCTGTCCCGTGCCCGTCGCTGGGCGCTGCTCTTCACCGTCGCCGCCGGCCTGCTGCTGGTCACGCTGGACAACTCCGTGCTGTACACCGCGTTGCCCACTCTCACCGAGGAACTGTCGGCCAGCGCCGGGCAGGCGCTGTGGATCATCAACGCCTACCCGCTGGTGATGGCCGGCCTGCTGCTCGGCGCCGGTACTCTGGGCGACCGGCTGGGCCATCGCCGCATGTTCCTGATCGGGCTCGTGGTGTTCGGCATCGCCTCGCTGGCGGCCGCGTTCTCGGCCACGCCTGCCCAGCTGATCGGCGCGCGCGCCTTCCTGGCGGTGGGCGCGGCGGCAATGATGCCGGCCACGCTGGCACTCATCGGCCTGAGCTTCCACGAAGAGCGTGAGCGCAACATCGCCATCGCCATCTGGGGCTCGGTGGCGATCGTCGGTGCGGCGCTCGGTCCGATCATCGGTGGCCTGCTGCTGCAGCACTTCTGGTGGGGTTCGGTGTTCCTGGTCAACGTGCCGGTGGTGCTGGTGGCGTTCATTGCAACGTTGCTGCTGGCCCCCGAAGGCCAGCGCGATACGTCGCGCCCGTGGGATCTGCTGTCCTCGCTGCTGGCGCTGGCGGCACTGTCCGGCCTGGTGCTGGCGATCAAATCGCTGATCGCCACGCCGCCCGCGTATGCACTGGGTGCCGGTGCACTGCTGCTGGCGGTGGTCAGCGCGGTGGCCTTCGCGCGCCGCCAGCAGCGCCTGCCGTATCCGCTGCTGGACTTCGCGATCTTCCGCAATCCCGCCTTCCTCGCCGGCACGCTCTCGGCGGTGTTCACCCTGTTCGCGCTGGCCGGCCTGCAGCTGGTCACCACCCAGCGTTTCCAGCTCGTGGCCGGCTTCAATCCGCTGCAGGCCGGCCTGCTGGTCTCGGTGGCGGCGTTGGGCAGCCTGCCGAGCGCGCTGTTGGGTGGCAGCATCCTGCACCGGGTCGGCCTGCGCCCGCTGATCTGCGGTGGCCTGGCCACCGGCGCGGCGGGCGTGGCCGTGGTCGCGTTCGGCTTCCCGCATGGCCTGAGCTGGGTGGTGGCGGGCATGGCGCTGACCGGCGTCGGCATGGGCGCGGCGATTTCGGTCGCGTCCACCGCCATCCTCAACAACGTGCCGGCGCACCGTGCGGGCATGGCCTCGTCGGTGGAAGAGGTGTCCTATGAATTCGGCGGGCTGCTGGCAGTTGCGCTCCTGGGCAGCCTCGGCGCAGCGATGTACGGCGCCTTCCTGCCCGATGCGGCGGACATGCCGGCCGCGGCGCGCGAAGGGTTCAGCCAGGCACTGCACGTGGCGCGCGAAGGCGGGCAGGGCGCGTGGTTCGCACAGGCGGTGGCCGCCTACGATCGTGGCTACCAGATCGTGCTGCTGGTCATCATGGCGGTGCTCGCTGCAGGTGCCGCGGTGCTGGCGCGCCTGCTGCGCGGGCGCGTGGGTGGCCGCGGCGGCGCAGGTGATCGCGTAAAGTAACGGCAATGAGAACCAGCAAGCGCGACCGCATCCTCGACGCCGCCGTGAGCGTCATCAACCGTGACGGCCTCGGTGCCGTCACCTTTGAATCGGTGGCGGCCGAGGCGCAGCTGACCCGCGGTGGTCTGCTGTACCACTTCCCGTCGCGTGAGGCCTTGCTTCGCGGTATCGACGAACATCTGGTGAAGACCTGGGAGGCGTCGATGGAGACGCTGCTCGGCAAGCGCGCCGATGAGGCCACGGCGCTGGAGCGTTACCAGACGTTCGTGCGGGTGTCGGCGCAGAGCGCGACCCGGGCCGAGTTGATGTTCATGCTCGAATCGATGGACCCGGAAGCGGGCGAACGCCCGTGGGGCCCGGTAATGAAGCGCTGGGCGCCGTCACCCCCGGCCAAAGCCGTGGCCGACCCGGCCGCGCTGGATGATTTCGTGGCGCGGCTGGCCGCCGATGGACTGTGGATCTACGAGGCGATGTACGAGGGCCAGCTGGACCCGGAAGTACGTGCGCAGGTGACCGAGCGGATTGCCGGGTTGTTGTCGGCAGGCAAGGCGTAACGCCTTCGTAGAGTCGAGCTTGCTCGACTGGCTCTTGTAGAGCCGAGCCATGCTCGGCTGCCGTTTGCAGAATCAGTCGAGCATGGCTCGACTCTACGGGCCCGCGGCCTGCGCCAGCCACGCCCGGGGCGATACCCCCATCCGCTTGCGGAACGCCTTCGACAGCGACGCGGTATCGGCAAAACCGACCTCCACCGCGACCTGCTTCACCGGCGCGCCCGCCCGCAGCTGCGCGCAGGCCAGGCTCAGCCGCCAGTCCAGCAGGTAGCTGGCCGGGGTGGTCTGCATCACCTCCTTGAACACCGCCGCGAACGCGCTGCGCGAGAGCCCGGCGATCGCCGCCATGCGCGGCAGCGTCCATTCCTCCTGTGGTGCCTGGTGCAGCGCGACCAGGGTGCGGGCCAGGCGAGCATCGGACAGGCCGCGCATCAGCCCATGGCTGACCCCGGCCGCATCCGGGTGGTCGACCACCCAGCGCAGCACCTGGATCAGCGCCACTTCGAACAGGCGGTTGGTCAGCAGCCGCGAGCCGCAGCGCTGGCGGTCGGCTTCGCCGAACAGCAGCTGCAGGGTGCCGTCCAGTTCGCCGATGTCGGCCAACGGCACCACCATCACCGGCGGCAGCGACTGCACCACCGGGTTGCGCGCGCCCCCATCGAAATCCAGCGTGGCACAGGTGAAATCCGGGCCATCCAGCGGTGCGTTGAGGAAGGTGTGCTGCAGCGGCTGCGGGTACAGCAGCAGGCTGGGCTGGTCGATCCGCAGGCGGGAGGGCAGGCCCGCCTCGGCATGGCGCACTTCCATCTCACCCTTGCGCAGGATGTGCAGGAACGCGCGGCCCGGCTGCGGGGCGAACTCATGGCGCCCGCACAGGGGGCCGGAGTGGAACAGCGCGGCCTGCACACGGAAGCGCTCGAGCAGGGCGGACAGGCGGTCTGGGGGGGTGTCCATGGACGAATGGATAACCGATGCGGACAAATGTGGGTGATTCGTCCTGCGAGTCTACCTACGATGACCCCATCGTCCAATCCCGGACGCGTTACCGAAGGAAACCGCCATGTCCCGTATCGCCCTGATCGACGCTGCCAACACCACCCCTGACCGCCAGGCCCTGCTGGGCCAGGTCCACGCCGCCTTCGGCGCCACCCCGGCCATGTTCCGCGCCGTGGCCAACTCGCCGGCCGCCCTGGCCAGCATGTGGGGCTCGTTCGGCGCCCTCGGTGGCGGGCGCGTCTCGCCGCTGCTGGGTGAGCAGATCGCCGTCGCCATCGCCAACCGCAATGCCTGCGAGTACTGCCTGGCCGCGCACACCGCACTGGGCCGCAAGGCCGGCGCCAGCAGCGAGCAGATGGCTGCCGCCCAGGTCGGTCAGTCCAGCGACCCGGCCACCGCCGCTGCACTGGCCTTCGCCCTGAAGGTGGTGGAGAACCGCGCGCAGATCGGCGACGCCGACGTGCAGGCGCTGCGCGATGCCGGCTTCGACGATGAGCTGATCGTCGAGATCCTCGCCCACGTCGCGCTCAACCTGTTCACCAACTACGTCAACGTGGCGTTCGACGTGCCGGTGGACTTCCCGAAGATCGCGCTGCGCTGAGGCCTGCGCAGGCCCGGGTGGCGACGTGCCGCCCGGGCTGCAGGAACCCGCCGTTACGGCGCCTGCAACCGCTCGGGGTGGGCGTACACATTGAACCCGCCATCGCGGGCGAACCCCACCAGGCACAGGCCGGCGTTGCGGGCCAGGTCGATGGCCAGCGCCGTGGGCGCCGAGACTGCCGCCAGCACGCTGGCACCGGCGCGCGCCGCCTTGCTGACCATCTCGTAGCTGGCGCGGCTGGAAATGACCAGCAGGCCGCCTTCGCTGCTGTGTTCGTTGTGGTGCAACGCGCCGATCAGCTTGTCCAACGCGTTGTGGCGGCCGACATCCTCGCGTACCCAGCCGATGCGGCCACTGGCATCGGCCCAGGCGGCGGCGTGGGTGGAACCACTGACGGCATTCATCGGCTGGTGCTGGGCCAGGCTGGCCAGGGCGCGTTGCAGCGCGATGGGTGAGTACCGGCGGCGATCACCCACCGGCGGCAGCGGTCGCAGCACGTCCTCCAGCTGCCGCGAGCCGCACAGGCCGCACCCGCCCCGGCCCGGCAGCAGACGACCGTCAGCAGGGTCCAGCGCCGCAGCGGGCGCGTCGGCGGCAACGGTCATCTTCAGTTCGATGCCCTCCAGCTGCGCCTGCACCTCGATGGCCAGCAGCTGCTGCGGGCGCGCGACCAGGCCCTCGCTGAGCGAGAAGCCCAGCGCGAAGTCCTCCAGGTCACAGGGCGTGGCCATCATCACCGCGAAGGCCGCGCCGTTGTAGCGCATCGCCACCGGTACTTCCTCGGCGATGAGGTCGACCCGTTCGTCCTGCCCCGTTTCACGCCAACGCTGCAGGATGCGCAACGCAGTACCGGCGGGCGGTGGGGAAGGCGGGGTCGATGCGGGCATGCAGTACGTCCTGGGTGGAGCACAAAGGCCATCTACCGCCGCAGGATAGCGCAGCGGTCACGCGAAGACGCCGTTGTAACTGTTGCCATGGCAGGCTGGCGCCCCTCAACCGGGTGATGGCGCGACCGCTGCGGTCGTGCTTGACTGGCCCCGTTCCCTTGCGCGCTACCAGGTTGCCGAACCATGTCCGAACAGAAGCCGCCGCGGTACTCCTCCTACAACCAACCGGCCGGTGGCTGGGGCGCGGCCGGTGCGACGGCCAAGGTGCTGCTGCAGCAGAGCGTGGTCGGCAAGGGCTCCAAAGCGCTGCTGGCGATGAACCAGCCGGGCGGCTTCAAGTGCCCCAGCTGCGCCTTTCCCGACGCCGACCACCGGCGCAAGTTCGAGTTCTGCGAGAACGGTGCCAAGGCACTGGCCTGGGAGGCGACCGAGCACCGTGTAACGCGTGAGCTCTTCGCCGAACACACCGTCAGCGAGCTGATGGAACAGAGCGACTACTGGCTGGAGATGCAGGGGCGGCTGACCGAGCCGATGCGCTACGACGCGGCCAGCGATCACTACGTGCCGTGTACCTGGGACGAGGCCTTCGCGCTGATCGGCCGGCACCTGCGCGCGCTCGACCATCCCGACCAGGCCGAGTTCTACACTTCCGGGCGCACGCCGAACGAGGCAGCGTTCCTGTACTCGATCTTCGTGCGCGAGTTCGGCACCAACAATTTCCCGGACTGCTCCAACATGTGCCATGAACCCACCAGCCGCGGCCTGCCGCCGGTAATCGGAGTGGGCAAGGGCACCATCGTGCTGGACGACTTCGAGCATGCCGAGGCGATCTTCGTGATGGGCCAGAACACCGGCACCAATTCGCCGCGGATGATGAGCAACCTGGTGGAAGCGCGCAAACGCGGCATCCCCATCGTGGCGGTCAACCCGATGCCCGAGCGTGCGCTGATCCGCTTCACCGAGCCGCAGGACATCGTGCAGATGGCCACGTTGGGCTCGACCGAGATCACCAGCGAGTTCGTGCACATCCGCATCGGCGGCGACCTCGCCTTCATCAAGGGCATCATGAAGGTGATGTTCGAGCGCGAGGCGCAGGGCGAGAGCGTCCTTGACCACGCCTTCCTGGCCGAGCACACCCTGGGCCTGGATGCGCTGCGCGAGGACGTGATGGCGCAGGACTGGGACGAGATCGTGCGGGTGTCGGGCATCGCCGAGGTGCAGATCCGGCGATGCGCGGATATCTACATCCGCTCGCAGGCCACGGTGATCTGCTACGGCATGGGCCTGACCCAGCATCAGTACGGCTCGCGCCTGCTGCAGCAGGTGGCCAACCTGCTGTTGCTGCGGGGCAATTTCGGCAAGCGCGGCGCTGGCATCGGCCCCATCCGTGGCCACTCCAACGTGCAGGGCGACCGCACCGTCGGCATCGACGAGAAGCCCAAGCCGGCCTACCTGGACCGGGTGCGCGAGGTGTTCGGCTTCGATCCGCCGCGCGCGAATGGCCATCACGTGGTCGAATCCATCCAGGCCATGCTGGACGGACAGGCCAAGGTGTTCATCGGCCTGGGCGGCAATTTCATCCACGCCGTGCCCGATACGCCGCGTGCCTACGAGGCGATGCAGCGGCTGGAGCTGACGGTGGGCATCGCCACCAAGCTCAACCGCGGCCATCTGGTGCATGGCCGCGATGCGCTGATCCTGCCGGTGGTGGCGCGCTCGGAATGGATCCGCACGCCGGCCGGCGAGCAGTTCGTGACCATCGAAGATGCGATGTCCAATGTCAGCGCCTCGCGCGGCGTGCTCGAGCCGGTCAGTGAACATGTGCTGCCGGAAGTGGAGATCGTCTGCCGCATGGCCATGGCCACGCTGCCGGACAGCCGGGTGGACTGGGCGTCCTGCATGCACGACTACGCGCCGATCCGCGAACTGATCGCAGCGGTCTACCCGGAGATCTATGCCGGCTTCAATGAGCGCATCCAGCAGCCACATGGCTTTCATCTGGACATCGCGCCGCGCCGTCGGGTGTGGCCGACTGACACCGGCAAGGCCAACATCCTGGTGATGCCCGGCCTGGAGGTGAATGACATCGTGGACGACCCGGACATGCTGCGCCTGGCCACGGTGCGGTCGCACGACCAGTACAACACCACCATCTACAGTTACAGCGATCGCTACCGTGGCGTCTACAACGACCGCAACGTGGTGTTCATGAACATCGAGGACCGGCTGGCACGTGGCCTGGGCAAGGAAGCGCGGGTGAGCCTGGAGACCATCGCAGGCGATGGCGTGGTGCGGCGCATCGAGGGCCTGACCGTGCTGGACTATCCGATGCCGCGGGGCGCGCTGGCGGGGTACTACCCGGAACTGAATCCGCTGCTGCCGCTGGACTACCATGACCGCATCAGCGGCACGCCGGCGGCAAAATCGATTCCGGTGCGGGTGCGCGCGATGGCCGAGGTGCCGTAGCGGCCCGTGCCTGTTGTAGAGCCGAGCCATGCTCGGCTGCCGTTGCCTCAGGTAGAGCCGAGCCATGCTCGGCTGCGAGCATGGCTAGACTCTACAAAGGCCAGTCGAGCAAGCTCGACTCTACCGGGTCAGGGCTGCGTCGAGCGCCTGCTCCGCGGCGTCGGCATACGCAGCGCAGCTCATCGCCTTGGCGCCGGCCGCAGCCCCCGCCGCATAGTCCCAGCCACTGGCTCCCGGGTGCGGGGTCAGCAGCACGTCGCAGGGCAGGGCGCGCACGACGGCGAAACTGCGGCGGAAATCCTCGACCAGATGCGGGTAGCGCGGGTTGTCCTTCAACGTGTAGCCCGGCGCACCCAGGCTGTCGGCGTAGGCGATGCGCACCGGCTTTCCGTTACGGGTATCGGTCCAGGTCCAGGCCGTGCTGCCCGGGGTGTGGCCCGGCACGGAATGCGCGGTGAAGCGCACGCCGCCGACGTCGACGGTCTCGCCATCCATGATGATGCGATCGACCTGGGCCGGCGGGAAGGCGAAACGATCGCCGAAGTGCAGGTCATCACTGCCACCACGGGCCAGCAGCACCGCCGATTCCGCATTGGCCACTATGCGCGCGCCAGTGCGGCGCTTGAGTTCGGCCACCGACCCGGCATGGTCGGCATGGGCGTGGCTGAGCAGGATCATCCGCAGGTCGGCCGGGGCCACGCCGCGCAGCTGCAGGTTGTGCAGCAGGTGATCGGCCATCTGTGGCATGCCGCCGTCCAGCAGTACCGCCCCCTGCGGGGTCTGCACCAGCAGCGAGGTGAGGTTGGCGGTACCGATCTGCCAGGTGTGGTCGGCAATCTGCAGCGGGGCGATCGGCTGCAGCCAGGAGGGATCGACGGTGTAGGCCTTCAGCTGCGGCAGCGCCGGTTCGGCGGCATGGGCGGCCAGCGGCAGGCAGGTGGCAAAGGCGAGGGCAAGAGGCAGCAGGCGCATGCGGAAAGGTCGCTGGTGAAGGTGCAACGACGCTATCACGGCCCCTTCTTTTCCCGTTTCGCGTATTGCTCATGGCTGCAATAAGCGCGATGGTTGGCTCGGCCACCGATCAGGAGTTTCCATGGTTCCCGGCATCCGTGTTCCCGCCTTGCGCCGCCGCGACGGCCACCACGCGCGGGTGACCTACGAAGAGCTGTTCTTCGATCTGGTCTACGTCTTCGCCGTCACCCAGCTCAGCCATCACCTGCTGCACCACCTGGGCGTGCTCGGTGTGCTGCAGACGCTGGTGCTGTGGTTCGCGGTCTGGCTGGGCTGGCAATACGCGTGCTGGGTCAGCAACTGGTTCGATCCGCAGGCGCCGCGCATCCGCGGCCTGCTGTTCACCACCATGCTGCTGGCACTGCTGATGTCCTCTTCCATTCCGGAGGCATTCGGCGAACGCGCCTGGGTGTTCGCCGGGGCCTACGCCACGATGCAGGTGGGGCGCACCGCGTTCGTGTTGTGGGAGGTGGGCCGCTACCACGCGCTGGCGCCGAACTTCCGCCGCATGCTGGCCTGGGTACTGGTATCGGCATGCTTCTGGCTGGCCGGTGCCGCTGCCGAGGGCAACCTGCGGCTGGGCCTGTGGGCGTTGGCGGTGGCCTGCGAGTACCTGTCACCGATGTTTGGCTTCGCCTTCCCGGGGCTGGGCCGCTCGCACACGCGCGAATGGACGATCGAGGGCGGGCACCTGGCCGAGCGCTGCCAGCTGTTCGTCATCGTCGCACTGGGCGAAACGCTGCTGGCAACCGGCGGCGTGCTCAGCGAAGCCGGCAGCTGGAATGGCGACATCGTGTCGGCGGTGCTGGCCACCTTTGCCGGCACCCTGGCGATGTGGTGGCTGTACTTCGGCACGTCCAGCCAGGACGCCACCGACACCATCACCCGCTCGGCCGATCCCGGCCGCATCGGCGCCTACTTCCACTACGTACACGCCCTGCTGATCGCCGGCATCATCGCCACTGCGGTCGGCAACGATCTGGTGATGGATGCGCCGGAGGAAGGTGTTTCGCTGGCGCACGCGGCGATGCTGGTGGCCGGGCCGCTGATCTACCTGCTGGGCAGCGCACTGTACAAGCGTGTGGTGTATGGGCGGATGCCGCGCTCGCACCTGCTGGGCGCCGTCCTGCTGCTGGCGATGGGCCCGTTGCTGCCGATGGCCCATCTGCTGGCCGCCGGTTGGCTCACCAGCGTGGTGTTGCTGCTGGTGGGGCTGGTCGACACGCGAATGAAACGGCGAACGGTGTAGCTGTACCGGCGGGAACAGTGCTCAGGCCAACCTGGCCGCCATCATCGCCAGCTTGGTGACAGTGTTGAGGTTGCGCGCAGTGCCATGGGCCGCGCAGGGAATGCGCAGTTTCGAATCAGCCATGCCGTCGCCGTAGTGCACGTACAGTGCGCGTGGCCCCAGCGCCAGCTGTTCGCCGCTCAGGCCTGCCACGCCCTGCAGCGGGTCGCTGGGCAGCGGGCCATCGACGAACAGCGCCACCACGCGGTTGCCGGCCGCCTGCGGGAACGGATTGCGTGCGGCCACCTCGGCCATCTCCGCGGCGCTGCGCACCAGCACGCCCACCGGTCTGCCGGCGTAGGCCTGCAGTCGCGCCGCCAGGGCATCGCGTACCGTCACCTCGTCCGCGCTGCTGCGGAACACCACGTTGCCGCTGGCGATGTAGGTGCGCACCTCGCCGAAGCCGGCATCCATGCACATCGCCACCAGCTCGGCCATGGGCAGCTTGCCGGTGCCGCCCACGTTCACCGCGCGCAGCAGGGCCACGTAGGCGTTCATGGCGCAGCGGCCTGCAGGCGGTCGTACATGCGCACCAGGTCGACCAGGGTGCGTGCCTCCATCTTGCGCATCACCTGCGCACGCCGCACCTTCACCGTGATCTCGCTGACGCCCAGGTCGGCGGCGATCTGCTTGTTGAGCCGGCCGCGCACCACGCCGTCGACCACGTCGCGCTCGCCGGGGCTGAGGGTCTGCCAGCGCGCCTGCAGCTCGCCCAGCGCCTCGCCCTCGCGGCGGCGCTCGCGGTCCAGGGCGATGCCCTTGTGGATTGCGTCGAGCAGTTCCTGGTCGCGGAAGGGCTTGGTCAGGAACTCGATTGCCCCGGCCTTGATCGCGTTGACGCCCATGGCGATGTCGCCATGGCCGGTGATGAACACCACCGGCAGCTGCAGGCCCAGATCCGCCATGCTGCGGTGGAAGTCCAGGCCGCTCTGCCCGGGCATGCGCACGTCCAGCACCAGGCACGCCGGGGCATCGTCGCGCGGGTGGTCGAGGAAAGCCTGGGTGGAGGCGAAGGCGCGCACCTGCAGGCCCATCGAGGCCAGCAGGTCCTCCAGCGCCGCGCGCACGGACGCGTCGTCGTCGACGACGTAGACGATGGGCGCCAGCTCGGCCGGCGGTGGCAGGGGTTTACGCATGGTCATCCTTGCCGGCGACCGGCAGCTCGAACACGAAACAGGCCCCGCCGCCGGCCGGTCGCTCCGCGCGGATGCGGCCACCGTTGGCCTCGATCATCGACCGGCTCAGGCTGAGGCCCAGGCCAAGGCCGTGGTCCTTGGTGGTCCAGAATGCGTCGAAGACGCGGTCCGGCTGCTCGGCGGGCAGGCCGACGCCGCGGTCGCGCACGCTCAGGCTGACCTGGCCGCGGCCATCGCGCGCCGTCGTCAGCGCAACACGGCGCTCGGCAGGCGGCAGCAGGGCCATCGCATCGACCGCGTTCAGCAGCAGGTTGCCGATCACCTGCTGCACCTGCACGGGATCGGCGAACACCGGCGGCAGGTCGGCATCGAGCAGCAGCGCCACATCCACCTGGTGCTGGTCCAGTTCATTGCGTGACAGGGCCAGCATGTCCTGCACGGCCTGGTTCAGGTCGAAGGCGCGGCGTTCCGGCGCGGCGCCCTGGGTCAGGCCGCGGATCCGGGCAATCACGTCACTGGCGCGGTGCGCATCGGACAGGATGCGGGCAATGGCCTGCAGCGCCTTGTCGACATTGGCGGGCGATTGCGCCAACCAGCGCTGGCTGGCCTCGGCGCTGCTGGCGATGGCGGCCAGTGGCTGGTTGACTTCATGGGCGATCGAAGTGGTCAGTTCGCCCACCGTGGAGGCGCGCGCCACCCGCAGCAGGCGCGCCTGCGCTTCCTGCACGGCCGCCTTGGCCGCTTCCATCTTTAGCACCAGCCAGGTGGTGATGCCGATGACCAGCATGCCGATGATCGAGTTGACCAGGCCGATACGGTAGCTGCCGAAACGGGTCAGGAAGAAGCTCAGGCCGGTGAGTGCGATGCAGGCGGCCGCGAGGATGAGTAGGCCGCGCGGGGCCATCAACCGCGAGGCGGCGAGGATGACCGCTGCGTAGAAGCAGGCGGCGGCCACGGCATAGTCGGTGACGGTGTCGAGCAGGAAGATCGCCGCCATCACCACGATCAGGGCGAGCAGCGCCAGCGGGCGGCGGGGCGACAGCGACGGCATCGGGAACAGCTCCCTGGCGGGTGGTGGGGGGATGATAAGCGGCGGTGGTGTCGCCGGGCCATGCACAGCGGGTTCGGCGGCTGGCCGCGCTGCGCGCTCGCCGGGCATGGCCCGGCGCTACCGGTGGATGCCGATCATGCCGGCAGTGCTCTGGTAGATGCCCACCTTGGTGGGCATTGCCGGCCA
>DOKO01000027.1:430-3464 GCA_003510825.1 Stenotrophomonas sp. | reverse complement strand
ACGCCGGCGATGCTGTTCGGCACCAACAAGTTCAGCTCGATGTTCGGCACCGGCGCGGCGGCCTGGCGCTATGCGCGCAACGTGCGCTTCCCGTGGAAGCCTGTGCTGTTCGCCGCCGGCACCGCCTTCATCTTCTCCTTCGCCGGCGCCACCGCAGTCAGCCTGCTGCCCAAGGAGGCGGTGCGGCCGCTGGTGCTGGTGCTGCTGGTAGCGATGCTGGGCTACACGCTGTGGAAGAAGGATTTCGGTGCACTGCACCGGCCGCAGGAGATCGGCCGCCGCGAGCTGGCCATCGCGCTGGCCATCGGTGCGGCGATCGGCTTCTACGACGGCTTCTTCGGGCCGGGTACCGGCAGCTTCCTGATCTTCCTGTTCGTGCGCTTCTTCGGCCTGGATTTCCTGCGCGCCTCGGCGGCGTCGAAGGTGGTGAACCTGGCGACGAACGTGGCGGCGATCTCGTTCTTCATCCCCACCGGCAACATCCTGTGGCTGTTCGCGCTGCCGATGGCGGCGGCCAACATCTTCGGCTCGGTGGTGGGCACGCGGCTGGCGCTGAAGGGCGGCACGCCGTTCATCCGCAAGCTGTTCGTGGGGCTGGTGGTGGTGCTGATCGCGCGGATGGCGTGGGATACGTTCCGCGGGGCGTGATCCACCGCGTCACTGGCGCCTGACTCGCATGTGGGCGATCGGATGAGGGGGCATGGCAGGACACGCCGTGAACCCGTCCATGGGGGCTCGTGAGCGCCATCCATGGCGCTCGCGGTCCTGCCATGCCCCCTCACCCAACCGCTGCCCGGCCTCTGCGCGAGCGCGGAAGCTGGGAGCAAGAGCAGACCGGCTTCTGGTAGGTGCCAACCTTGTTTGGCACGCTGTTGCCGGTCGCTCAGAGCAGCCGAGCATGGCTCGGCTCTACAGGGGATTGCCGGTTGCGGTAGTGCCGGCCGAGGCGGTCAGGCCTCGGCTTCTTCCGGTTCGTTGGCCTGCTGGCGGCTGCGCTCGGGCAGCTTCAGGCGCTTGCCTTCTTCGTCGTACTCGATGAGCAGGACGCCCGAATCATGGCGGCCGCTGATCTCGACGAAGCAGGCGCCACCGATGAACGGCTCCAGCGTCATCACCGACTTCAGAGGGGTGGCGACCACCATCTGAAAACCGAAGTTGTCGAAGATGTTCATCGCCAGCGCGGTGAACTCGTTGTCGGCCTTGTCGAAGGCTTCGTCGAGCACGACGGCGGCATAGCTGGGCAGCTGGCTGTCGGCACCGCCGAGCTGGTAGCGCAGCGCCGCGGCCAGGCAGGTGGTGGCCAGCTTCTGCCGCTGGCCACCGGACTTGCCGGCGCCGCTGCGGTAGATCTCGACCTGCTGGCGCGTTTCCGCGTCCAGCTCCACGCCGATGAACTCGACGTGCATGCGCACGTCCAGCACCAGCTCACGCCAGCGCTTGTCCTCGCCTTCCTGCGAACCGAGCCGGTTGACCAGCTGGCGCAGCACGGTGAACTGCGATTCGGCCAGCTCGCGCTGTTCGGTCTGCTGCTGCGACAGCACCTCGCGCAGCTGCAGGTGGAACTCACCCACTTCCGGCAGGCGGCGGTCGCTCAGCTCGATGGTCAGCAGGGTGCCGCGGTTGAACGGCACCTGTTCCAGGCTGGCGTTGACCTCGTCCAGGCGCTGGCCGATCGACTTGCGGGCCTCGGCGCTGTGGCGCTGCAGGGCCAGCAGGTTGTTCTTGCTCTGGTTCTGCAGCAGGTCGAAGAAGCGCTCTTCATGCTGCGGCAGGCCGTCGCGTTCCAGGCGCTCGAGGCGGGCGAGGAAATCCTCGGCCGAGGCCACCGACACGGTGAAGTCGCCCGATTCCTCGGGCCACTGCTGGATGAAGCGGCGGAAGCAGCCCAGCAGGAGGTTCTCGACACGATTGACGTCCTGCTGCGAGGACGACAGCTGTTCGTTCAGCGCGTTGCTGACCTGGCGCATGTGCGCCTCCAGCGTTTCCAGGCTGAGCGGACCCTGCTCCTGCAGGCGCTCGGCCAGGCCCGCTTCCTGGTCTTCGGCCAGCGCCGGCAGCACCAGGGCGCGGCTCTGCTGGCGGGCACGGTCCAGGCGGTCGCGTTCGCGCACCAGCTGGCCGCGCTCGACGCGGGTGTCTTCATAGGTCCGGCGGGCCTGCTCGATATCGGCGCGCACGGCGTCGATCTGCTTGGCCAGGCGGGCCAGGTCGGCGTTGCCTTCGCGCAGGTCGCGCAGGGTGGCTTCGATATCGGCCAGGCGCTGCTGCGGCGCGACCACGTCGATCTCGTTCCACTGGATGCCGATCAGTTCGTGGCAGGCCAGGCGGCGTTCGTTGTCGCGGTCACGCTGGCCGCGCAGGCTGGCGATATCGGTATCGCAGCTGGCGATGCGCTTGGCCAGTTCCTGCGCTTCGCGCTCGAACACCACCAGCTTGTCGCGGTTGTTGAAGCCCAGGATCCAGCGGCGACGGTCGTTCACCGCGCTGCGGTCATCCTTCTCGAAGCGGTCGCCCGGATGCTTGACCTGGCCTTCGCGGGTGATGCCGCGGTCGACGTTGCGCAGCTGCTTGGCATCGACGCATTCGTAGTCGAAGCGCTTGCCCAGCTCGCGGCGCAGCCAGCCTTCGAAGGCGTGGTCGCGCAGTTCCAGCTTGTGCAGCAGCGAACGCGCGGACGGCTCGCGGGCGAACGCGTCGTCGTTGCGACGCACGCGGTAGTAGGTGAAACGCATGCCGAGGTGGGTGCGGTTCACCCAGTCGGCGACTTCGTTGTAGTGCTTGTCGTCCACCAGCAGCGACTGCGCGAAGCCGCCCAGCACGCGCTCGATGGCGCCCTGCCAGTTCTGCTCCTCGGTGCGGACCTGGATCAGTTCGCCCACGAAGGGCAGCGAGGCTTCGGAAATACCGGTTTCTTCGGCCAGGCGTGCGCGCAGCTTCTGCATCGGTGCGGGAATGCTGGACGGCGTGCGCTGCATCGCTTCCAGTTCGCCACGCACTTCGCCGAAGCGACGTTCGTCGTCGCGCTTGCCGCCCA
>DOKO01000027.1:0-184 GCA_003510825.1 Stenotrophomonas sp. | reverse complement strand
CGTCGTCGCGCTTGCCGCCCAGCCGTTCGCTGATCGCATCGTCCAGCGCCGCAGAAGCACGCTGGCGGTCCTGCAGTTCGTTCTGCGCGCGCTCGACCAGTTCGGAGAACCCGTGCGCGTCTTCCGGCAGCTCGGCCTGCAGGTGGCGCGCGGCCTCGCGGGCCTGCGCCTGCTTGGCCAGGCG
>DOKO01000157.1:583-4008 GCA_003510825.1 Stenotrophomonas sp. | reverse complement strand
GATGTCGTAGGTCGAGGCGTCGTAGCCATTCAACGAGCACGACAGGCAGATCGGCGGATCCTTGTCGAACACGTTGTTCAGGCCTGCGGTCAGCTGCAGCCCCTTCATCCAGTCGATTTTGTAACCCACCTGCAGGTCGTGGTACGTGGTGGCGGCCAGCGTGTTGGTGCCGGCGGCCTGGTTGCCGCACACCGGGAAGGCCACTGCATCACCGCAGTCCTCGGTCAGCTCGGAGATGTGCCGCACCGTCCAGTTGGCGCTCCACCTGTCCAGCGTCCAGCCGATGCTGGCATTGCTGGTCCACTCCGGAATCGAGCTGTCGGCCACTTCCACGCCCGGCTTCTGCGGCTGCCGCTGGCCGGCCGCACCGGTGGCCTCGTAGCGGCCGACGAAGGTGTTCTTCCAGCCCAGCTTGAACTGGCCGATGTCGCTCTGCGGCAGCGTCCAGAACATGTCCACGTCCCAGCCATCGGTCTTGATCGACCCCAGGTTGGTCAGGCGGTTGTTGAAGCTGTTGACCGCGCCGGTGCTGGCGCGGGTGATGCCATCGCAGTAGACCGGGTCCAGCGTGTCCACGCACAGGTCCAGCTGGGTCTGCGCATTGATCGCCTGGATCGCGCCGTCGATGTTGTGGCGGTAGAAGGTCACCTCCACGTCGAAGCGTTCGGACCAGGTGGCGTTGTTGCCGAACCACGGGCTCCACACGAAGCCGGCACTGAAGCTGCGCGAACGCTCCGGCTCCAGCTCGCGGTTGCCGCCGGTGGTCACCGAGATCTGCGAGTTGGCCTGCTGGAAACCGGTCGGCACGCCCAGCGCGGCGCAGTTGGCAGGATTGCCGCGCGGCGCGGTACCGCCCAGGCCCACCGAGCAGGGATCGAACAACTGCAGGTCGGCACGCGCGGCCGAGCCGTACAGCTCGCCGATGGACGGTGCACGGAAGCCCTCGGCATAGGTGGTGCGCAGCACGAAGTCATCGGTCACCTGCCAGCGCAGGCCGTACTTGGGGGTGAACTCGCCACCGAAGGTCGAGTAGTCCGAATAGCGCCCGGCCAGGCTCAGGTCCAGCTTCTTGCCCAGCGACGAGTCGGCGAAGATCGGAACGCTCAACTCCAGGTAGGCCTCGTTGACGTCGTAGGAACCGGACGTCGGCTGCGAGGGCACGCCGTTGTAGTGGCTGATCACCGTCAGCGGATCGGGCTGGTACCAGCCTTCATAGCGCCGGTGTTCCAGGCCGGTGGCGAAGGACACCGGGCCGGCCGGCAGAGTGAACAGATCGCTGGACAGGTTGGCGGTGACCAGGCTCAGCTCGTTCTGGCTGCGGTCACGCACCACCGGCTGGATCCAGCGCAGCATGTCCGGGGTGATCGAACCGACGCCACCGAAGATGTTCAGCGGCACGCAGCCCGGCGTGGCCGCACACAGCGCCGGATCACCCAGCGCCAGGTTCACGTTGTAGATGTTGTAGCTGCCGTAGTTGGTCTGCTCGGCCTTGTTCTTGCTGTACATGCCGTTGACGTCCCAGTACCAGCTGCGGTTCGCCGCCTGGAAGCTGCCCACCAGGCCGGTGGCGAAGTACGTGGTGTTGACCTCCTGCTCGAACACGCGCGCGCCGCCTTCCACCGGGCGGCGGCCGATCAGGCTCATGTTGTCGCCGGACACCAGGTCGAAGCCGAACGGGTTGTACGGGTTCAGCGCCGACACCACGATGTTGTCGGCCAGCGGATTGCCGGTGGCACCGTCAGGCCCGAAGAACAGCGGTTCCGGGCCGGCCTGGTTGGTCGATTCGCGGCGGTTGCCCAGCGCCTTCACGTACCACTGCACATCGTCGGTGATGTCGAAGCGGAACTGGCCGAACACGCCTTTGCGCTCGGACGGGGTCAGCACCATGTTGTATTCGGCGAAGTTGAAGCGGTCGGCGCTGGTGAAGCAGTGGTAGTCGTCGCTGCGGTTGCAGCCGGCGCTGCCGTCATAGCGCGGGTTGCTCACGCCGGTATTGGGCACGATGTCCTGCTCGGCGCCGGTGTTGGGATCGACGAAGGCGAAGCGCCCCTGCGGGATGCCGCCGCTGCCGAAGGCCAGGCCGGTACCGGGAATCGGGAAGCGCGACTGTTCGCGGTCGCGCGCATACACCGCATCCTGCCTGGTCCAGCTGGCGCCGAGGAACAGGCTGTAGCGCTCGCCGCTGGTGCCCCAGGCCAGGTCCACGCCCTTCTGCGTGCCGTCGCCCTTGCTGTATTCGCCGTAGTTCAGGGTGACCTGCCCGCCATCGAAATCGCGGCGGGTGATGATGTTGACCACGCCGGCGATCGCATCGGAGCCGTACAGCGACGAGGCACCATCTTCCAGCACTTCGATGCGTTCGACAATCGCCAGCGGAATGGTGTTGAGGTCGGTGGCCGCGCCCACGCCCGACGCCGAGGATTCATTGACCCAGCGGATGCCATCGACCAGCACCAGCACGCGCTTGGCGCCCAGGTGGCGCAGGTCGACCTGTGCCGAACCGGCGCCGACACCGCTGCCATCCGGCGGGAAGCCGAAATTGCCGGACGAATTGAACTTGGCGTTCAACGCCGAGCCCGAACCGGTGAGCTGCTGCAGCACTTCGCCGATCGAGCTCAGGCCGGTGCGTTCGATGTCGCCCCTGCTCAGCGTCTGGATCGGCACCTGGCCTTCCACTTCAGCACGCTTGATGCGCGTGCCGGTCACTTCGACGGCATCCAGGGTGGTGGCCGTCTGGGCCATTGCCCCCAGCGGTGCCAGGGCCGTCACGCACAGCGCGACAGCGACCGCCAAGGGGCGGTAATGCAGGTGATTCATTCGCTCTCTCTCCAAAGGAATGTCGGGACATGGGCTGCCGCGCTCCCCCCTGCGTGGCGGCAGCGTCTCCTTTGTAAACAAGCGGTAAAAATCACGGCGTGACGACGAACACTCTTTCACGCGGAATTGACGGATCTGACAGGAGATCGCGCCAATTAATGTCGTGAAATGAGCACAAGGTGCGGCGGCGCACCATCAAGCGCGCTCAACAGACGCGGGCCAAGACGACAGGCTCGTGCAGACAAGGACGGCCCGCACACTCGCGGGTCGTCCTTGCAACGCTCATCGCACGAACGCGATCCGCTCCATTCCCGTAGCCTCGGCGGCCGCCAGGATCTTCGCCATGCCTTCGTATTCGGCAGACGGATCGGTGGCGATGCGCAGCTCCGGCAGGTTGCCGGCGTGCTCGCTGGCCTGGGTACGCAGGCGTGCCTGCAGATCATTGATGGCCATCGGCTGGCCGTTCCAGCTCAGCTGGCTGGACGCATCCAGGCGCAGCTCGATCGGCGGTGGTGGATCCAGACGGTCGACCACCCGGTCCGTCGCCTGTGGCAGCTGCACCGCGATGGGCCGCGACAGCATCGGCGCGGTCACGATGAAGATGATCA
>DOKO01000157.1:0-390 GCA_003510825.1 Stenotrophomonas sp. | reverse complement strand
CGGTCACGATGAAGATGATCAACAACACCAGCATCACATCCACCAGCGGCGTGACATTGATCTCCGCCAAGGGGCCGCTTTTTCCTGCGCTACTGAACGCCATGTGCCACTCCTTGCACCCGGGCCGTTCGCCCAAGCCGACAGTACGTCGCCGGTGCAGGCTGGCGGCAGTGTCTGCGTGTGGAGCATTCAGCTGCCGTTGCCCGGTGCGATCCGTGCACGCGATGCGAAACTGAATTCAGCCAGCGCCCGCTATGCTGGGCCCATGACCCGACGCTCTTCGACCGCCCTGTCCCTGCTCCCGCTGTCCGCATCGCTGCTGATCGGCTGCGCCAGCGCCCAGTCACTCGACGCCCAGAGCGGCCAGCTCAAGGCCGCCATCGATGCGGC
>DOKO01000161.1:13597-13807 GCA_003510825.1 Stenotrophomonas sp. | reverse complement strand
CGTACGCGCCCAGATTGGCGCGGCCGGGCCCTGGCGGGCGATGCTGCCGCCGGCGGTGGCCGACTACGTGGCCGGGCAGCGCCTGTACCACCCCGGTACACCCTGAATACCCGCGTGAATGGCGCAAGCGCGCCATGCCCGTATAATCGCCCCCACGTTTATCGAGTCGATCCACTTTGAGCAACCAGACCCAGCCCCAGACCATCAAGG
>DOKO01000161.1:0-13375 GCA_003510825.1 Stenotrophomonas sp. | reverse complement strand
CAGCCCCAGACCATCAAGGTCGATCTGCCCAGCCCGCCGCCCTCCGTGCCGCAACTGCTGGCCAGCGTCCGCCAAGCCACCGAAGACCTGAAGGCCAAGGACCTGGTCGAGATCGACGTGCGCGGCCGGTCCAGCGTTGCCGATTACATGATCGTCGTTTCGGGCACCTCGACCCGCCACGTCAAGTCGATCGCCGATGAAGTCGTGCGCTTCGCCAAGAACATCGACGTGATGCCGCTGGGCGTGGAAGGCGAGCGCGAAGCCGAGTGGGTGCTGGTCGACCTGGGCGACATCATCGTCCACGTCATGCTGCCGCGCGTGCGTGAGTTCTACGCGCTCGAGCGCCTGTGGACCGTCGGCGACCAGCCGCCGCCCAGCGACGACGACGAAGTGGCCTGAGCCACGGCGTTGCTGTACCCCTTCGACGGCGCCGATGGCGCCGTCGACGTTTTGGAGACTGCGTAGATGAAAGCCCGCCTGATCGCCACCGGTGAACGCGCACCCAGCTGGGTTGCGCAGGGCTTCGCCGAATACCAGAAGCGGCTGTCGCACTGGCTGCCGTTCGAACTGGTGGAAATCGAGCCGGGCCTGCGTGGCAAGGGCCGCGACGCGCGCCGTGCCACCGAGGACGAAGGCAAGCGGGTGATTGCCGCGCTGCCGAAGAACGCCTACGTGGTGGCGCTGGACGTGCCGGGCCGCCAGCTCAGTTCCGAACAGCTCGCGCAGCGCCTGGAGCATTGGCGCGGGCAGGGCAGGGACCTCGCCTTCCTGATCGGCGGCCCGGAAGGGCATTCGCCGGAAGTGTCCGCGCTGGCCGATGAGAAGTGGTCGATCGGACCGCTGACCCTGCCGCACATGCTGGTGCGGCTGGTGGTCGCCGAGCAGCTGTATCGGGCCGCAGCAATGATTGCGAATCACCCCTACCATCGCGCGTGAAGAGTGGTTATACTAGTCGTCTGCCCGAATAGCTCAGCCGGTTAGAGCACTTGACTGTTAATCAGGGGGTCGTTGGTTCGAGTCCAACTTCGGGCGCCACCTTTGAAAACCCGCATCGCGAGATGCGGGTTTTTTTTGCGTCGATTGTCAGGCCCTACAATCCTTCTTCATCGATACGGAGGTCGGATATGCGTGCGTCTGCCATTGTGACTGCAGTGCTGCTGGGGCTGTCGCCCTGCGCGGCGATGGCAGCACCACCGACCTGGCAGCCGCCGCAGGGCACCACGGAGTTGCCGCTGTGGCCGGCCGGCACGGCGATGTCGCCGCCGAAACTGAAAGGCCCCGAACAGGTCAGCCAGGCCACCTCCAAAGCCAGCGGCGAGCGCTGGGCGATGCTGCAGAACGTGGCCGTGCCGACGCTGACCATGTTTCCCGCGAAGGACGGCGGCAACGGTACCGCGGTGATGGTCGTGCCTGGTGGCGGTTACCGCGTGTTGGCGATGGACCTGGAAGGCAGCGAGATCTGCGACTGGTTGACGGGGAGGGGCATCACCTGCGCGCTGCTGAAGTACCGTGTGCCGGCATCGGGGCCGAATTGGGATCGCGACTGCAACTGCCGCGACATTCCAGCCGTGCCCATGGCACTGCAGGATGCGCAGCGCGCGATGGGCCTGCTGCGTTCGCAGGCACAGCGGTGGAAGATCGATCCGAAGCGGATCGGGGTGATCGGCTTTTCCGCCGGCGGCCACGTGGTGGCTGGATTGAGCACGAATCGCACGCGCAGCTACGCTGCCGTTGATGCTGCGGATGCGCAGTCGAGCCGCCCGGATTTCGCGATGGTGATGTACACCGGGCACCTCTGGACCGGCGCGAAGCACGGGCTGTCGCTGGCCGATGACATTGCCGTTGATGATGCGGTGCCGCCGACCTTCATCGTGCAGGCCACCGATGATCCGACCGATGACGTGCGCGAGTCCCTGACCTATTACCGCGCGTTGATCGACGCGGGCGTGCCGGTGGAAATGCATCTGTTCGCGCGTGGTGGGCATGCCTTCGGCCTGCGGGTGAAGGACGCGCCGGTGGCGGAGTGGCCGCACCTGGCCGAGCGCTGGATGCGCGATATCGGCGTGCTGGCCACGCCCAGGTAGGGCCGGACCCACGTCCGGCCGCAGTCGAAGAGCAGCCGGGCATGGGCTCGGCGCTGCCGTTCCGGCAAAAACAAAGGCCCGGGCAGATGCCCGGGCCTTTGCAGGTGACGCACCTTCGATTACTTGAAGGTGTACTTGGCGCCGACGGTGAAGTAACGGCCAATCGCGCCGCTGAAGTGCAGCGGGTTGTAGTTGACCGCACCGTAGGTGCTGGGGTCGAGCGGAGCGATGCGGTCGAACACGTTCTGCACCGAGGCGTTCAGTTCGAAGGCTTCGGTGATGTTCCAGCGGCCGGACAGGTCGAAGGTGGTGAAGGAGGAGATCTTCTCCACCGGCGAACCGTCTTCATAGAAGGCCAGGTAGTCGCCACCGCGGCGGTCCTTGTTCTCCATGCTGTCGATGTAGTTCACCACACCGCTGACGCTCCACGGGCCCTGCTTCCAGGTGGTGCCGAAGTTGATCTTGTCCTGCGGCGTACCGATGCAGTTGGTCACGTCGCAGTTGCCGTGGGTGCCGACGTAATCGACGGTGGTGTCACCCTCGGTACGTTCGAACTTCAGGATGTGGCTCCACTGCAGGTCCATTTCCAGCTGGCCGGCGCCGAAGTCGAAGGTCTGGCGCACGTCGGTGTCGATACCGCGGACACGCGAGGAGTTGGCGTTCACGTACGCGGTGTTGACCGCCAGGATCGTGCCGCTGTTGGCCACGCCACCGATGTTGTTGGAATCGCGCAGGACGTTGCCGGCGGCGATCGCATCGGCGGTGCTGCCCTGGGCGATTTCGTTGGTGCGCTTGATTTCCCAGGCGTCAACGGTCAGCGAGGTGGTGGAGGTCGGCTGCAGCACGATACCCACCGAGTAGCTCTTGGACTCTTCCGGCTTCAGGTCCTTGTTCGGGCGGGTGATGATCGCCACCGAGCGCGCGGTGCACTCGTTGGCCGGATCGATGGCGCAGCGCACCGGATCGCGGGCGTTGGAGAAGGCGGCCAGGCCACCGTCACCGTTCTCGGCCGGGTTCGGCGCGCGGAAGCCTTCGGCGTAGCTGGCGCGCAGGGCGATCCAGTCGGCCGGGGTCCACTTCACGCCCAGCTTCGGCGTGGCCTTGCCTTCACCGCTCTCGTACTTGTCGTAACGCACGGCGCCCGACAGTTCCAACGATTCCAGCACCGGTGCGGACAGTTCGGCGTAGCCGGCGTACACGTTCTGGGTGCCGTCATAGGCCGAGTAGCCCAGGCCGATGATCTGGCCGACGTCGGTGAAGGTCTGCGGGGTCAGGCTGTTGCTGGTCTTGCGCCACTCGGTACCGAAGGCCAGGCCCAGCGGGCCACCCTTCAGGTCCATCAGGCTGCGCGAGATGGTGAAGTCGAACATGTCCAGGCTGGACTTGGCGCGGGCGCTGATGGTCGGGCTGATCGCGTCGTAGACCGACTGCGGGGTCAGCGAAGCGTTGTCACCGATGCGCCAGGTGCCATACGGACAGGCCGGGTTGCCCAGCACGCAGCGCACGGCGTCATAGTTCAGGAAGCCGGTGCGCTTGTTGACCAGGTCGGTGCCCGAGTGCAGGTAGGCGGTGTCGTAGCTCCACTCACCCCAGTTGCCCTTGACGCCCACCAGGAAGCGGTTGAACTCGTTGGTGTTGTTGGTCACGCGCGGGCCGACGTCCCAGGCGCTGTAGCGCAGGCGCGCAGCGTAGGGCAGCGGATTGTCCGGGTGGCCGGCGTAGAGCATGGTCGCACCGGCGCCGCTGTTGGCGTTGACCGGGCCGCCCGGGTAACCCCAGCCGCCGGACACGCCGGAGGGCGTATTGCTGAAGATGGTTTCCTTCTTCGAGTAGCCGATCTCGGTGTAGACCTCGCCGCCTTCACCGAAGGCGAAGCTGGCACGGCCGAACACGTTGACGTACTTCTCTTCCGGGGTCAGGTCGCGGTACAGCTGTGCCGGATCCCACAGGCAGCCCTGTGCCTGTGCGGTGGCATCGGTCTGGCCCGGAATCGTGCTGACGCCCGCGCAACCCGGCAGGGCGACCAGCTGGCCGGCGTTGTTGAACACCGAACCGTTCGGGCCGGTGCCGCCAGCAGTGCCGCCGGACAGGTAGGCGCCACCGAGGAACTGCGCGTCAGCGGCGTCGTAGCCCCAGCGACGGATATCGCCGGTGCCGATCCACTTGCGGTTCTTGCGGTCGCTGATCTGGATGCGGTCGGTCTTGCCGACGTCCAGGCTGAAGAACGCGTTCCAGCCGTCGCTGGCGAGGTCGCCGGTACCGGCGGTCAGGGTGGCCTTCTTGGCATCACCGTCGCCATCGCCGGACACGCCGTACGAACCGCGCAGGATCGCGCCCTGGAAGTCGCTGCGCAGGATGATGTTGACCACGCCGGCGATCGCGTCGGAACCGTAGATGGCCGACGCGCCATCCTTCAGCACTTCCACGCGCTCGACGGCGTCGAGCGGGATGGTGCTGAGGTCGGTGAACACCTTCTGGCCGTCATCGGCCAGGCCGTAGGTCGCCATGCGGCGGCCGTTCAACAGCACCAGCGTCGAACCGGCACCGAGGCCGCGCAGCGAAATGCCCGCGCCGCCACCGGCGAAGCCGTTGCCGAAGGTCTTGGGAATGGAGCCGGCGCCATCGGCGGTGAGCGTCTGCAGGTACTCGGCGACCGTGGTCTTGCCGGTGCGGTCGATTTCCTGGCGGGTCACCACCTGCACCGGAGACGGGGTCTCGGTGTTGGTGCGCGGGATGTTGGAACCGGTGACCGTGATGCGGTCAAGGTTGGTGGCCTGTTCCTGTGCGAAGGCAGAGGACGAGACCGCGGCGCCGGCCAGCAGCAGAGTGCCGCCAGCGAGGATATGGGTGATGGAATTTGCCAGGTGGTTTTGGCGGCGGCTGGCGGGCCGTTGGATCGGGTGTTTCACAGCTTCTCTCCTGACTGGAAAACTCGAGCATTGAGGGCGTCATCCGGTGCGTACCGGGACGCGTCAATCTAGGTTTCTGGCAGGTGACGAAGCTGTGAAGTTTTACTGAATTCGTAACGATCTTTCGACCAGAGCGAAATGTTTTGGCGCGAACGGCTGTTGACGGGGGACAAACGGGGAAAAGGGCGGCCCGGCATGGTGCCGGGCCGCCGTTGGCGTCAGTCGGGCAGGGAGAACTGCACCGGCACCATGCCGATGGCCGGCACGGCCACACCATCACGCTCGGCCGGCACGAACCGCCACTGGCGCAGCACCTGCTGGCGTGCGGCCTGGTCCAGGCTGCGCGAGCCGCTGCTGCGCTCGATGCTGACGTTCACCGGCTTGCCGCTGGTATCAACCTCGACCCGCAGCAGGACGGTGCCCTGCTCGTGGTTGCGCAGCGCCGGGACCGGATAGGCCGGCGGAGGGGCGCTGCGGTACTGCAGCTGCACCCCGGCCATCGGCGTGGATGGCGCCAGGCTCGGCGTCGCCTGCACGGGGGCCGGTTCGGCTGCGGGCAGGATGATGCCCTGGGCCTCCTCCAGCGTCGCGGTCGGGGCCGGCAGCGGCGGGACCACGGTCGGCGCGGCGTGGGGCGTGGGCCTGACCTCGGCCTGCACCGGTTGCGGCTCCACCGGCGGCGGTTCCGGCGGCCTGGGCTGTTCCTTGGGAATCAGCCTGACCTCGGTGGTGTCGCGGGGAAGGGCGGTGATGGCCTGGTAGGTTGCCGGGATCAGCAGCAACAGGAAGGCCAGCAGGTGCAGGGCGATGGCCGCGCTCCAGGCGGCAACGCGGGCGGGATCGAACTGCAGCGGTACAACGGGATACGTACGAACCATGGTCCACCTCCATGCCAGTGACGAAGTCCTCAACGCACCAGGGCCGCCATCGGGGTTGCCGCACGCGGCTGGCAGTCAATCATTAGCGCCGCCCCCCGGCCACTGCCTAGAGGCAGGGGCGACGCCGTTGGGCTGGGCTTCATGAACCGGTAGCGCCGGGCCATGCCCGGCGGAAGAGGCCGCGCCGCTGCGCTCGCGGAGAACGGCCCCGCGCCATCTGGGCGGCAGGTGATCGACGGCCCGCCAATGAAAACGGCGCCCCGAAGGGCGCCGCGTGTGTTCTTCCGCTGCGCTCGCGGGGCGTGGCCCCGCGCTACCGGTTACCGGCCCAGTTCGAACACCACGTCCAGGTTCACCGACACGGTCGATTCACCCGGCGCCACCGGGGTGGCCTTGTCCATTGCCGCACCGGCGGCCATGGCGCGCATCATCGGCATCGGGCGGAAGCCGCCATTGCTGTTCTCGGAGATGCTGACGATGCGGCGTACCTGCAGGCCCAGCGACTTCGCATAGGTCTGGGCGCGGGCCTGGGCCTTCTTCAGCGCGGCCAGGCGGGCTTCGTCATAGACCGGCTCTGGCTGGTCGATCTCGAACTGCGGGCCGTTGATCTGGTTGGCGCCCTGCGCGGCCAGGGCGTCGAGCACCTTGCCCAGCTTGGCGATGTCGCGCACCTTCAGGCTGACGGTGTTGCTGGCCTGGTAGCCGGTGATCTTCGGCGCCTCGTTGTCGGCGTAGCGGTACTGCGGGTTGAGGCTGACGCCGCTGGTCTGCACGTCGCGCTCGGCGATGCCGGCAGCCTTGATCGCGGCCAGCACCTTGTCCATCTGCTGGGCGTTCTGGCGCATGGCGCTGTTGCCGTCTGCGGCCTGGGTGACCACGCCGGCCGACAGGGTGGCCACGTCCGGCACGCGGGTGGCCTCGGCGTTGGCCGAGATGTTCAGCAGGGTGCCTTCGGCCGGGGCGGCGATCGACGGCGACGACGGGGCGGCGTGGGCGGTCATCGAGGCTCCAAGAGCGAGGGACAGGGCAAGCAGCAGCGGGGTGGCGGTGCGGCGCATGGGATCTCCTTGTTGTGGCGGTGAGGGTGGTGTCGTAGCGATGAACGCGCTGTGAGTCCGTTCGGGGTTGGACGCGCTTCGGGCAGGGTTGCCGACGATTCAGGCAGTGCCCTCAGGTTATGCTGTGCCGATGCTCTATCTTGCTTCCCGCTCCCCCCGACGCAACCAGCTGCTGGCCCGACTCGGACGCCCCTTCCAGGCCCTCGACCTGGAGGTGCCCGAGGTGCGTGCGGCTGCCGAAAGTGCCGAAGCCTATGTATGCCGCGTCGCGGCCGACAAGGCGCGCGCCGGCCTCGCCGCGGTACTGGACACGGACCCGCAGGCGCGGGTGCTGGGCTCGGACACCGAGGTCGTGCTGGACGGCGAGGTGTTCGGCAAGCCGGCCGATGCGGCCGACGCGCGGGCGATGCTGGCGCGGCTGGCCGGGCGCACCCACCAGGTGATGACCGCCGTGGTGGTGGTGGGCGCTGGCGGGCTGGACAGCGAGCTGGTCGTCTCCGAGGTCACCTTCGCCCCGATCAGCGCGGCCGACATCGCCGCCTACGTGGCCACCGGCGAGCCGCTGGACAAGGCCGGCGCCTACGCCATCCAGGGCGGGGCCGAGCGCTGGATCGAACACCTTTCCGGCAGCTACTCCGGCGTGATGGGGTTGCCGCTGCTTCATACCGATCGTCTGCTGGCGCGCTGCGGCGTGCCGGCCCCCATTGCCGATGCCGCCAGGGAGGCTGCCGATGTCTGAGGAAATCCTGGTCAATGTGACCCCGCGCGAGACCCGGGTCGCGGTGATCGAAAACGGCATGCTGCAGGAGCTGCACATCGAACGCGGCTGGCGCCGCGGCGTGGTCGGCAACATCTACAAGGGCAAGGTGCAGCGGGTGATGCCCGGCATGCAGGCGGCCTTCGTCGAGGTCGGCCTGGAGCGCGCGGCGTTCCTGCATGCCAACGACGTGATCCGGCCGGCCCCGGTGGCCAGCGCCGATACCGAGAACACCACCCTGCCGCCGCCGTCCAGCGTGCCCATCGTCGAGCTGCTGCGCGACGGCCAGGACATCGTGGTGCAGGTGGTGAAGGACCCGATCGGCACCAAGGGCGCGCGCCTGACCACGCAGATCAGCATTCCGTCGCGCTACATGGTGCTGCTGCCGCAGTCCAAGGTGGTGGGCGTGTCGGCGCGCATCGAGGATGAAGGCGAGCGCGCACGGCTCAAGGCACTGGTGACCGAACTGTCGGCCCAGCACGGCGGCTACGGCTACATCGTGCGCACCAATGCCGAAGGCCAGCCGGCCGAAGCCATCGCCGAGGACGTGGCCTACCTGTCGCGCGTCTGGAACGTGGTCGAGCGCCGCGGCCGCGAGGCGCCCTCGTGCAGCAACATCTATGAAGACCTGAGCCTGCCGCTGCGTTCGGTGCGCGACCTGATCCGCAAGGACGTGGACAAGGTGAAGGTCGATTCGAAGGAGACCTTCGCCCAGCTGCAGGCCTTCGTGGCCAAGTACATGCCGGTGCTGGCCGAGAAGCTGGAGCTGTATTCGGGTGACCGGCCGATCTTCGACATGTTCGGCGTGGAGGACGAGATCGGTCGCGCGCTGGACAAGCAGGTGCCGCTGAAGTCCGGTGGCTACCTGGTCATCGACCAGACCGAGGCGATGACCACCATCGACGTGAACACCGGTTCGTTCGTCGGCCAGCGCAACCTGGAGGAAACCGTGTTCCGCACCAACCTGGAGGCCGCGCAGGCGGTGGCCAGGCAGCTGCGGCTGCGCAACCTGGGCGGCATCATCATCATCGATTTCATCGACATGGATGATCCCGAGCACCGCCGCCAGGTGCTGCGCACGCTTGAGAAAGCCCTGGCCCGCGACCACGCCAAGACCACCGTGTACGACTTCTCGCCGCTGGGCCTGGTCGAGATGACCCGCAAGCGCACGGTGGAAAGCCTGGAGCGGCAGCTGTCCGAAACCTGCCCGCAGTGCAGCGGGCGTGGCTCGATCAAGACCACCGAGACGGTGACCTACGAGATCTTCCGCGAGATCACCCGCGCCGTGCGCCAGTTCGAGGCGGCGCGCCTGCTGGTGATCGCGTCGACCAAGGTGGTGGCGCGCATCACCGACGAGGAATCGGCGGCGGTGGCCGAGCTGGAGGAATTCCTCGGCAAGAGCATCCGCTTCCAGGCCGATGAGCAGTACCTGCAGGAGCAGTTCGATGTCGTTCTGCTCTGAGCCGCGCGGACCGGGCGCCGGTCGGGGCCGATGAGCGCGCCGCCGCGCCTGCGACTGCGAAGGATCCGCCGTCATTTCGTTGCTGCCTGCGCGGTCGGCCTGGTCGTGCTTGCGCTGCTGGTGGGTACGCTCAGCCAGCTGCTGCCGCTGGCCGAGCGTCACCCCGAGGCGATCGCCGCGTGGCTGAGTGAGCGTGCCGGGCAACCGGTGCGTTTTGAACAACTGGACACCGCCTGGACGCGACGCGGCCCGCTGCTGCAGCTCAAGGGCCTGCGCATCGGCGCGGGACAGGGCCTGGCGATCGGCGAGGCCGAGGTGCTGGTGTCGATGTACAGCGGCCTGCTGCCAGGCCGTTCGCTGACCGAGCTGCGCCTGCGCGGCCTGGCCCTGGACCTGCAGCAGGGCAGTGATGGCCGCTGGTCGGTGCGGGGCCTGCCGCAGTCCAGCAGCGGCGGTGATCCGCTGGATGCGCTGCGCCGGCTGGGCGAACTGCAGGTGATCGGTGGCCGCCTCGGCGTGCATGCGCCCGGCCTGGGCGTGGATGCCACCCTGCCGCGCATCGACCTGCGCCTGCGCGTGGATGGCGACCGCCTGCGGGTGGGCGTGCGCGCCTGGGCACAGACCGACGCGCTGCCGCTGACCGCGGTGCTGGACCTGGACCGCCGCCACGGCAACGGCCAGGCCTGGCTGGGCGCGGATCCCGTCGATTTCAAAGCGTGGTCGCCGTTGCTGGCGGCCGGCGGCCTGCGCCTGCGCGAAGGCAAGGGCGAACTCAACCTGTGGCTGGTCCTGCGCGATTTCGCGCCGGTGGCCCTGACCACCGATTCGGACCTGCGCGAGGTGCGCGTCGATGGCGCGCCGCTACAGAGCATGACCACGCCGGGCCTGCAGCTGCAGCGTGTGCAGGCGCGCCTGCGCTGGCAGCGCCAGGGCGATGGCTGGGCGCTGCAGGTGCCGCGCCTGCGCCTGCAGAGCGGGGCGGACGAACAACAGCTCGATGGCCTGCAGGTGCAGGTGGGCAAGCAGCTACGGATCAGCAGCGGGGCGGTGCAGGCGGGTACCGCCCTGCGCGCGCTGGCCCTGAGCGACCGCCTGGAACCGGGGCTGCGCCGCTGGCTGTACCTGTCCAAGCCGCAGCTGGACGTGCAGTCGCTGCAGCTGCAGGGCGAGCGCGACGGCCCGTTGTGGGCGCAGGGCGAACTGCAGGCGCTGGGCTTTGCCAGCGTCGGCGATGCCCCCGGTGTGCGTGGCCTGGGCGGCCGTTTCGAAGGCGATGCCGATGGCTTCAGCCTGCAGCTGAAGCCCCAGCAGGAGCTGCAGTTCGACTGGCCGACCGGTTTCGGCGAGCGCCACGACCTGCACCTGGCCGGGCAGATCGTCGGCTGGCGCGATGAAGCCGGTGGCTGGCGCATCGGCACCCCGGCGATGCGCGTGGAAGGCACCAACTATGCGGCCGACGTACGTGGCGGCGTCTGGTTCCAGGGCGACGGCACGCGCCCGTGGCTGCAGCTGGCGGCCAAGCTGGACGACGTGCCGATGACCGCCGCCAAACGGTTCTGGATCCATTCCAAGATGAGCAAGGGCGCCACCGACTGGCTGGACGCCGCGCTGGTGGGTGGCCAGGTGCGCGGCGGCATCGGGCTGGTCAGCGGCGACCTCGACGATTGGCCGTTCGACAACAACGATGGCCGCTTCGAGGCCACCGGCCACATCAGCAACGGCGACATCCGCTTCCAGCACGACTGGCCGCTGATGGGCCAGGTCGACGCCGATATCGCCTTCATCGGGCCGGGCTTCCACATGCAGGGCCGCGGTGACCTGGCTGGCGTGGCGGTGCAGAAGTTCGAGGCCGGCATCGAAGATTTCGGCCACGCGCCGCTGTACGTGCGTGCCGACAGCCAGAGCGAGGCGGGGCGCCTGCTGGCGATGCTGCGGCAGAGTGGCCTGCACAAGGACTACGGCGACACCCTCGACAACCTGGTCGCCAGCGGCCCGGCCAACGTGCACTTCGACCTGCTGCAGCCGCTGCACCACGATGAAGGCGGCGGGCACCTGCAGGGCACGGTGGACCTGGCTGGTGTGAAGCTGGTGGACAAGCGCTTCGATCTGGAATTCGACGCCATGCAGGGCCAGGCCCGCTACGGCAGCGGTGGCTTTGCTGCCGAGGAACTGGCCGTGCGCCACCTCGGCCAGGACGGCCGCCTGAGCCTGCGTGCCGGTGGCTATGTGCGCAACCCGGCGCTGGCCTTTGAATCGGAACTGGCCGCGCACCTGGATGCCAAGGTGCTGATCGACCGCGCGCCGGAAATGGCCTGGCTGAAGCCCTATCTGGAGGGCACCTCGGCCTGGACCGTCGCCGTCAACCTGCCCAAGGTGGCGCCCGGCGCGCCGGCCCCGCCCAGCGAGCTGCGCCTGCATTCGGACCTGGTCGGCACCCGCCTGGACCTGCCGGCGCCGCTGGACAAGCCGGCCGCCGATGCACTGGCGACCACCGTGTCGGCACAGCTGCCGATGGGCGATGGCCGCATCGACGTGGCGTTCGGCCAGCGCCTGGCCCTGGCCGCGCGCACCCACAACAGCCAGACCGGCGTGCAGGTCACGATGGGCAGCGACCGCGTGGACCGCGATCCGCCGCCCAGCGGGCTGGCCATCAACGGCCGCAGCCCGACCCTGGATGCGCTGGAATGGATCGGCCTTGCCCGTGGCGCCGGTGGCGATGGCGACCCGATGCCGCTGCGCGCGGTGGACGTGCAGGTCGGCAGGCTGATGCTGATCGGCGGCATCTTCGAACAGACGCGGCTGCAGCTGCGGCCGGGCGCGCAGGCGCTGGACGTGCGCCTGGACGGCCCTTCGCTGGCCGGCCACCTGAGCGTGCCCAATGCCGACGGCGGCACCATCAGCGGCCAGCTCGACCGCGTGCACTGGCAGTCATCGCCGGCCGCGCCGGGGGCTGACACCGCGGTGGCGGCGTCGCGTCCGCAGACCGGTGCCGATGACATGGACCCGGCCAAGCTGCCGCCGTTCGCCCTGGACATCGCCGACCTGAAATTCGGCAAGGTGATGCTGGGCCAGGCGGTGCTGCGCACGCGCCCGTTGGGCAACGGCCTGAGCGTGGACGAGCTGCGTTTCCGTGCCCCGGAGCAGGAAATCGACATCACCGGCCGCTGGCTGGGCAAGGGCGCCGGTGCACGCACCGAGCTGACCGCGAAGGTGCGCAGCGAGGACCTGGGTGGGCTGATGCAGAACCTCGACTACGCCGGCCAGCTGCGCGGCGGCTCCGGCCAGGCGCAGCTGCAGGCGGCCTGGGCCGGTGGGCCGTCGGATTTCCAGCTCGGCAACCTGCAGGGCACGCTCGATATCGATGCGCGCAATGGCCAGTTGCTGGAACTGGATCCCGGTGCGGGCCGTGTGCTTGGCCTGCTCAGCGTGGCCCAGCTGCCGCGACGGCTGATGTTCGATTTCCGCGATTTCTTCTCCAAGGGCTTCGCCTTCAACCATATCGAAGGCGGCATGCAGTTCGGCGATGGCATGGCACGCACCGACAAGGTGCTGATCGAAGGCCCGGCGGCCAACATCACCATCCGTGGCCAGACCGACCTGCGCCAGCAGCAGTTCGACCAGACCATCGACGTCAATCCGCGTGCAGGCAACCTGCTGACCGTGGTCGGCGCGGTGGCCGGCGGGCCGGTGGGCGCGGCGCTGGGTGCGGCCACCAATGCGGTATTGTCCAAGCCACTCGGCGAGATCGGTGCCCGTACCTACCGGGTGACCGGCCCCTGGAAGGAGCCGAAGGTGGAGGTGATCGAGCGCAGCCGTGACCGGACCCCGGTCCCGCCGCGCGCGCCTGCACCGGCTCCGTCCGTGCCGCCGACCGTCACCGACCAGCCGCGCCCGCGTTGAGCGTCGCGGCCCCTGTTCATCCGGCGGCCTTGCCTGGCCGCCTCCAGACCCCCAGATCGAGACCATGACTGACAACGCACTGACGCTTGCCCAGGACCGCCTGCTGCGCCCCGGCGGCCTGGATACCGCCGGCCTGGAGCGCACCTTCGGCCAGCTGCTCGGCCCCGGCGTGGACTTCGGCGACCTGTACTTCCAGCATGCCCGGCGCGAAAGCTGGAGCGTGGAGGATGGCATCGTCAAGGACGGCGCCCATTCCATCGAGCAGGGCGTGGGCGTGCGCGCCATCGCCGGCGAGAAGACCGGCTTCGCCTATTCCGATGACATCCA
>DOKO01000160.1 GCA_003510825.1 Stenotrophomonas sp. | reverse complement strand
CGTCAAGTCCTAGTGCCGGCAGCGGGGCCGGACGTTAAATGAATTCAGTTAGCGAGCGCGGTCTGCAGACGGGCCAGCTTGCCCTTCAGCGAACCATCGATGACCACGTCGCCGGCGTCGATGACGGCACCGCCGATCAGCGAGGCATCGACCGCGGTGGTCACGTCGACCTCGCGGTTGAAGCGCTTGCGCAGCGCGACCTTGATCGCGTCCAGCTCACCGGCCGACAGTTCGGCCGCCGAGGTCACCGTGGCCTTGACCACGTGCTCGGCTTCGGCGCGCAGGGCGTCGAACATGCCAGCGATTTCCGGCAGCAGCGGCAGACGATGCGATTCGGCCAGCACGGCGAGGAAACGCGAGTAGGTCTCACCGTGGGTTTCCGGTGCCAGCAGTGCGACGGCTTCGTCGCGACCCAGCTCCGGGTTGGCGAGCAGGGCCGCCACGCGCGGGTCGGCGGCGACGTGGGCGGAGAACGCCAGGGCGTCCGACCACGGCGCGAACGTGCCTTCGTCACGCGCGGTCGCGAAGGCGGCGCGGGCGTACGGGCGGGCAAGCGTGAGGGCCTGGCTCATCCTTAGATCTCCGAGGCCAGCTCGTCGAGCAGCGCCTTGTGGGCGTTGGCGTCGATTTCGCGCTTGAGCAGCTTTTCGGCACCGGTCACGGCCAGCGCGGACACCTGCTTGCGCAGATCTTCACGGGCACGGTTGGCGGCGGCGTCGATCTCAGCCTGGGCCAGTTCCTTCTGACGGGTGGCTTCGGTGATCGCTTCGTTACGGGCAGCATCAACGATCTGGTTGGCGCGCGCGTGGGCCTGGTCGATGATCTCGTTGGCCTTGGTGCGTGCTTCTTTCAGCGCTTCGTTGACCTTCTCCTGCGCCTGGGCCAGATCTTTCTGGCTGCGGTCGGCAGCAGCGAGGCCTTCAGCGATCTTCTGCTGGCGCTCTTCGATCGCGTTCATCAGCGGCGGCCAGATCTTGGTCGCGATGATCCAGATCAGACCAGCGAAGGCGAGCGCCTGCGCAAGAAGGGTGAAATTGATATTCATGGTTAGCTCGATCGCTGGTTTCGGGGTGGACGCGCCGCCGAAGCGGCGCATCCGGCCTTCATCCGAAACCGGGTGCATCAGCACCCGGTCGTCTCAAACCGCTGTATCAGCCGGCCAGAGCCTTGGTGACGGCGCCAGCGAAGGCAGCCGACAGCGGGTTGGCGAAGGCCAGCAGCAGGCCGACGGCGACCGAGATGATGAACGCGGCGTCGATCAGGCCGGCGGTGATGAACATGCGGACCTGCAGGACCGGGATCAGTTCCGGCTGGCGGGCGGCCGACTCCAGGAACTTACCAGCCATGATGGCCAGACCCAGGCCAGCGCCCAGCGCGGCCAGGCCGATCATGATGCCGACGGCAAGGGCGGTGGAGCTCTGAATCTGCGCGAAGTTGGTCAGGACGGCGAAGTACATGGTTATCTCCAGGAACTAAGTTGCTAAGGGTGATGAAACGGATGAAGGTGAAACTGGTTGAAGCTTGGAACTTTAGTGAGCGTCTTCCGACAGGCTCAGGTACACGATCGACAGCATCATGAAGATGAAGGCCTGCAGCGGGATCACCAGCAGGTGGAACAGCATCCAGCCCAGACCGAATGCACCACCGGCAATGGCACCGAAGAAACCGGCACCACCCAGCACCCAGATCAGCAGGAACACGATTTCGCCGCCGAACATGTTGCCGAACAGTCGCATCGCCAGCGAGATCGGCTTGCTCAGCCACTCGACGATGTTGAGGATCAGGTTGAACGGCATCATCCACTTGCCGAACGGCGCCGTCAGGAATTCCTTGATGAAGCCCAGCAGGCCCTTCGACTTCAGCGCGAAGAAGAGCATCAGGAAGAACACGCTGAAGGCCATGCCCAGGGTGGCGTTGACGTCAGCGGTCGGCACCGGCTTCCAGTAGTGCACGCCGGCCATTTCCAGCGGCTTGGCGATGAAATCGGCCGGGATCATCTTCAGCAGATTCATCAGCAGAATCCAGAAGAAGATGGTGATGGCGATCGGCGTGACCAGCTTGCTCTTGCCGTGGTAGGTGTCCTTGGCCTGGCGGTCAACGAACTCCAGGCAGATTTCCACGAAGGCCTGCCACTTGCCCGGCACGCCGGCGGTGGCCTTGCGGGTACCCATCCAGAACGCGACCACGATCACCAGGCCCATCAGGACGGCGGTGAGGAAGGTATCGACGTGGATGTGCCAGAACATCCCTTCGCCGTTGCCGACCGGTGCGGTCAGGTTCTGCAGGTGATGCTGGATGTAGCTGGTAGGGGTTAGAGCCTCGCCCGCCATGTGTCCGGAACCTTAGTTAATTGAATTCTGTCAACGCCTGGCCAGAGCCAGGACCTGGAACATCAAACCGACGGCGATACCGGCCAACAGCGCCAATGCAGGCAGCTTGAAGACCAGGAAACCCGCCAGCAGGACGCCGAAAACGACTGCCCACTTCGCAACGACCGCAATGATCAGGCGCGCCATCGCCGAACCTGCTGCAACTGCGCCCCCGCTCAGTGCCATCCGTGCCGCCACCCAGCCCCCGGCCGAGACCGCCACGCCGGACAGCAGCGCACCCAGTGCGGCCTTCTGCCCCGCCAGCAGCAGGAATGCCAGGGCCAGGACAGCCACTGCGACCAGCGGATAGACCGCGGCGCGCAGCATCAGTCGCCGACCCGCTTCAACGGAGTTCAGCACAGGATGTCCCACATGGTTCTTGTGAAGGGCGGAGGCCGTTACAACGTGCGTGCCTCATCGAGCCGCCAAATTATAGCAATGGGACAATTTGTGAGACAACCGCTGCCTGTTCATCCAGGGAGCCGCAAGTTGCCGAATCGGCAGGATTTTTACGGCCCACAGGGGGGACAATAGCGTCCGCGCCATGTTGCGATGCAGCGCATTCAACTTTGGTCGCAGGCCACGGAACTTTCCCGCGCGCCGCCTGTCCTACCTTTCGACCTGCCTGCAGCAACCTCGTCGACGCTTCGCCCCGCAGGTCCCAGGATGGCCCCGTAGTCCTCTCCGGGGCCATCTTCTTTTCCGATCGTCGATCTTTGCACGCGCGTGACAGCGCTGAACCGTGCACACCGCGTGGACCATACGTTCACGAATGGTGGACCCGCACGTCCGGCACAGTGGCCTTCATCCCGAATGAACCACTGCAAGGACACGTCGATGCGCCCCGTACCCACCCTGCTCGCCCTCTCGCTGCTCGCCGCCGGCGCCTCGTTCGCCAATGCCGCCCACGCTGCCGAAGGCGATGACCGCTTCGCCCTGCGCCTGGGCGCCATGAACATCGACTCGGACAACACCCTGCGCGGCCGCGGCGACATTGCCGGCCAGGATGTCGGCTTCGACCAGGACTTCAAGCTGGGCGGCAAGGAATGGGAGCCGCGCATCGACGGCATGTTCCGCATCAGCAACCGCCAGCGCCTGCTGTTCAACTACTTCAAGTACGACAAGGATCGCCGCGAGACCCTGGACGACGGCATCAGCTTCGGCGACGTCAACGTGCCGGCCGGCAGCTTCGTCAAGGCCGAGCTGAAGTACCAGGTGGCCAGCCTGGTGTACGACTACTCGGTGGTGGACACCGACACGTTCGACTTCGGCCTGCAGCTGGGTGCGGAGTACGCCAAGGTCAGCACCAAGGGCTACGCCGATCTGGGCACTGTCTACGAAGGCCAGTTCCTCGACGAGAAGACCGATGGCGTCGCACCCGTGGTCGGTGCGCGCCTGAGCTTCACCCCGTCGGAGAAGTGGATGATCACCCTGCAGGGCCAGTACCTGAACACCCGCTGGGGCAGCTTCGACGACTACAAGGGTGACCTCAGCCGCGCCAACGCCATCGTCGATTACCGCTTCACCGACAACTTCGGCGTGTTCGCCGGCTACGACTGGTTCAAGCTGGACGCCGACAAGAAGGGCAGCGACGGCACCATCGGCCTGAAGCAGGAATTCAAGGGCCCGGTGGCCGGTATCAGCGTCAGCTTCTAAGCATTGCGCGGCACCCTCTCTCCAGCGCGGCGCCCGGGCAACCGGCGCCGCGTTTTTTCATGCGACCGCTGCGTGCAGGCAACAAAAAACCCGGCTTTCGCCGGGTTTTTCGTGTGCAACGCGCAGGCGCGTTATTTCTTCTTCGGCATGTACAGATCGGTGATCGTGCCGTCGTAGATTTCCGAGGCCATCGCCACCGATTCGCTCAGCGTCGGGTGCGCATGGATGGTGTGGCCGATGTCCTCGGCTTCAGCACCCATCTCGATGGCCAGGCCGATCTCGGCCAGCAGGTCACCCGCATGCACGCCGACGATGGCACCACCGATGATGCGGTGGGTCTCT
>DOKO01000303.1:9066-9242 GCA_003510825.1 Stenotrophomonas sp. | reverse complement strand
TGCTGCGCGCACTGGGCGGCGAGATGGCGCTGGCCGGTTTCGACTTCACCGACCTGGCCGGCCTGCGTGCCAGCCTGGCGCCGGTGTCGGTTGCCGTGGCGGCCTCGGCCCAGCCGGCCGTTGCCGGCGAAGGCCTGGAAGTGGCTTCGACCGCTGCGATCTACCGCACCGATGCG
>DOKO01000303.1:0-8787 GCA_003510825.1 Stenotrophomonas sp. | reverse complement strand
CACCGATGCGGTGGTCCGTCGCGCGCCGGCGCTGCAGTCGCATCCGCTGAACAACGCCCCGCGCATCGTGCTGAACGCTGACGATGCCGCGCGCCTGCAGCTGCAGGAAGGGCAGATGGCCAAGGTCGGCACCGATGCCGGCAAGGCCACCCTGCCGGTGGTGGTCGACGCCCGCGTCGCTGCGGGTTCGGTCTGGATTGAATCGGGCCACGGCGCGACCGCGCCGCTGGGTGCCGCTCGCGTATCGGTGGTGGCTGCATGAACGAATTGCTGTTGAACGCGGTCGACCCGCTGCACCAGTGGCTGCTTGCCCTCGGTGATATCGGCGCGCTGATCTGGATCATCCTGAAGATCCTGGTGATCACCGTGCCGGTGATCGTCTCGGTGGCCTTCTACGTGGTCTGGGAACGCAAGCTGATCGGCTGGATGCACGTCCGCCACGGCCCGATGTACGTGGGCATGGGCATCTTCCAGGCCTTCGCCGACGTCTTCAAGCTGCTGTTCAAGGAAGTCCTGCAGCCGAGCAACGCCAACAAGGCGATCTTCCTGCTCGCGCCGCTGATCACCCTGGCCCCGGCGTTCGCCGCCTGGTCGGTGGTGCCCTTCGACTCGCAGATCGTGCTGTCCAACGCCAACGCCGGCCTGCTGTACCTGCTGGCGATGACCTCGCTGGGCATCTACGGCATCATCCTGGCCGGTTGGGCATCCAACTCGAAGTACGCTTTCCTGGGTGCCATGCGCGCCTCGGCGCAGATGATCAGCTACGAAATCGCGATGGGCTTCGCCCTGGTCGGCGTGATGATCGCTTCGGGCAGCCTGAACCTGAGCAGCATCGTGATGGCCCAGGCCGGCAGCTCCGGCTTCTTCGACTGGTTCCTGATCCCGCTGTTCCCGCTGTTCGTCATCTACTGGGTGTCGGGCGTGGCTGAAACCAACCGCGCGCCGTTCGACGTGGTGGAAGGCGAATCGGAAATCGTCGCCGGCCACATGGTCGAATACTCCGGCGGTGCCTTCGCCCTGTTCTTCCTGGCCGAATACGCGAACATGATCCTGATCAGCTTCCTGATCTCGATCTTCTTCCTCGGCGGCTGGCTGAGCCCGATCCAGGGCTGGGTGAACTTCGGTGATGTCTCGCCGCTGGTCGACTGGATCTGGAAGGGCGGTGCACCGTGGCTGTTCGTCAAGGTGTTCTTCTTCGCCAGTGCCTACATCTGGTTCCGTGCCAGCTTCCCGCGCTTCCGCTATGACCAGATCATGCGCCTGGGCTGGAAGGTCTTCATCCCGCTGGCCATTCTGTGGATCGCGGTTACCGCCGTCATGGTGTTCTTCGGCGTGATTCAAAAGGGCGTCTAAGTGATGAACAGGATTACCCATTACTTCAAGAGCCTGCTGCTGCTCGAACTGCTGGCCGGTCTCTGGCTGACGCTGAAGTACAGCTTCAAGCCGAAGTACACGATGATGTACCCGATGGAGAAGTTCCCGCAGTCGCCGCGCTTCCGTGGCCTGCACGCCCTGCGCCGTTACCCCAACGGTGAAGAGCGCTGCATCGCCTGCAAGCTGTGCGAAGCGGTGTGCCCGGCACTGGCCATCACCATCGACTCGGCCAAGCGCGAGGACGGCACCCGCCGTACCACCCGCTACGACATCGATCTGTTCAAGTGCATCTTCTGCGGCTTCTGCGAAGAAAGCTGCCCGGTGGACTCGATCGTCGAGACCCACATTCTCGAGTACCACTTCGAGAACCGTGGCGAAAACATCGTTACCAAGCCGCAGCTGCTGGCCCTTGGCGATCGTCTCGAAAACGAGATCGCCGAGCGTCGTGCCGCCGATGCCGCTTACCGCTGAGGTCGAGAGATGGATTGGGTAAATATCGCTTTCTGGGTGTTCGCCATCTCGGCAACGGTTTCGGCCGGTGCGGTGATCAGCGTGCGCAACCCGGTTCACGCCGTGCTCTGCCTGGTGCTGACCTTCTTCTCCATCGCCTGCGTGTGGCTGCTGGTCGGTGCCGAGTTCCTCGGTGTCGCCCTGGTGCTGGTCTACGTCGGCGCGGTGATGGTGCTGTTCCTGTTCGTGGTGATGATGCTCGACATCGATCCCACGAACCTGCGTGAGGGCTGGGTGCGCTACCTGCCGGTCGGCCTGATCGTGGCCGTGGCCATGCTGGTGCAGATGCTGATCCTGATCGGGGTGAAGGGCAGGGCGGTCAACGCCTTCCCGACGGACAACGCTGCGGCCCTGGCCGCGGACACGTCCAACATCACCTGGCTGGCCCGCAGCCTGTTCACCGAGTTCCTGCTGCCGTTCGAGTTCGCCGCCGTCATCCTGACCGTGGCCGTGGTTGCCGCCGTCATGCTGACCCTGCGTCGCCGTACCGGCGTGAAGAGCCAGAACCCGGGCGACCAGACCATGGTCAAGGCCTCGCAGCGTCTGCGCGTGGTCAAGATGGACGCCGAACAGCCGCTGGTCCACACCAACACCAAGCCGGTCGCGGGCGACGAGGAGACCCAGGCATGATCACTCTCGGCCACATCCTTGCGCTGGGCGCGGTGCTGTTCTGCATCAGCCTTGCCGGCATCTTCCTCAACCGCAAGAACATCATCGTCCTGCTGATGTCCATCGAGTTGATGCTGCTGTCGGTGAACATCAACTTCGTCGGGTTCTCGCGCCAGCTCGGCGATCCGTCCGGCCAGCTGTTCGTGTTCTTCATCCTGACCGTTGCCGCAGCCGAGGCCGCTATCGGCCTGGCAATCCTGGTGACCCTGTTCCGTACACGCCGCACTATCAATGTCGGCGAAGTCGATTCGCTGAAGGGCTGATCCACAGATGGAAATCACTCTCTCCAAGAGTCTGTTGATCGCAGTGGTGCTTGCACCGCTGTTCGGCAGCATCATCGCCGGCCTGTTCGGTCGCCAGGTCAAGCGCTTCGGCGCCCAGACCGTCACCATCCTTGGCGTGGCCATCAGCTGCGCCCTGTCGATGTACACGCTGTACCAGCTGGTCTGGGGCGGTGCACAGCCGTTCAACCAGAACCTGTACACCTTCTTCGAAGTCGGCCAGTACTCGGCCCATGTCGGCTTCATGGTCGACAAGCTGACCGCGATGATGATGGTGGTGGTGACCTTCGTGTCGCTGCTGGTCCACATCTACACCATCGGCTACATGGAAGAAGACCCGGGCTACCAGCGCTTCTTCAGCTACATCTCGCTGTTCACCTTCTCGATGCTCACCCTGGTGATGAGCAACAACTTCCTGCAGCTGTTCTTCGGCTGGGAAGCGGTGGGCCTGGTGTCGTACCTGCTGATCGGCTTCTGGTTCAAGCGCCCGACCGCGATCTTCGCCAACATGAAGGCGTTCCTGGTCAACCGCGTCGGTGACTTCGGCTTCCTGCTGGGCATCGCCGGCGTGCTGTGGGTGTTCGGCACCCTGGACTACTCGCAGGTGTTCTCGCAGGCCGGCGCACTGGCCAGCCCGGAAGCCAAGATGCAGATCTGGGACGGCACCGTGTTCGGCATGCAGCTGCTGAGCGACCCGGTCGTCTGGTCGATCGCCACCGTCATCTGCATCTGCCTGTTCATCGGCGCCATGGGCAAGTCGGCCCAGGTCCCGCTGCACGTGTGGCTGCCGGATTCGATGGAAGGCCCGACCCCGATCTCGGCACTGATCCACGCCGCGACGATGGTGACCGCCGGTATCTTCATGGTCACCCGCATGTCGCCGCTGTTCGAGCTGTCGCAGACCGCGCTGAACTTCATCCTCTTCATCGGTGCCACCACCGCGTTCTTCACCGGCCTGATCGGCATCGTGCAGAACGACATCAAGCGCGTGGTTGCGTACTCGACGCTGTCCCAGCTCGGCTACATGACCGTGGCGCTGGGCGTGTCGGCTTACTCGGCAGCCGTGTTCCACCTGATGACCCACGCCTTCTTCAAGGCGCTGCTGTTCCTGGGTGCCGGCTCGGTCATCATCGCGATGCACCACGAGCAGGACATGCGCAAGATGGGCGGCCTGCGCAAGTACATGCCGATCACCTTCGTCACCATGTGGATCGGTACGCTGGCCCTGGTCGGTACGCCGTTCTTCTCCGGCTTCTACTCGAAGGACACCATCATCGAGGCAGCCGAGATCCATGCCCACATGCAGAACACCTGGGTGGCCACCTACGGCTACTGGGCAGTGCTGGGTGGCGTGCTGGTGACCAGCTTCTACAGCTTCCGCCTGCTGTTCCTGACCTTCCATGGTCCGGAGCGCTTCCGTGACGCGCACCACGATGACCACGGCCATGACGACCATCATGCCGCCGATGCCCATCACGCCGATGCGCACCACGGCGATGCCCATGACGACCACGGCCATGGCCACGGTCCGCATGAGCCGCACGAAACCCCGTGGGTGGTGACCCTGCCGCTGATCCTGCTGGCCATCCCCTCGATCGCCATCGGTTTCTTCAGCATCGGTCCGATGCTGCACGGCACCGACTGGGCCGGCCACCACGCCCACGAGGCGATCAAGGGCCAGGCGACCACGTTCTTCACCGGCATCGTTGATTTCTACGATCCGGCCAAGAACACCGTGGCCTTCCTCGGCGAGGAGTTCCATGGCCCGGTGGCGTTCGCGCTGCACGGCATGATGCTGCCGCCGTTCTTCCTGACCGTCGCAGGCTTCCTGCTGGCCGCGTTGTTCTACCTGTGGAAGCCGGACCTGTCGGGCAAGGCCCGCAAGACCTTCGCTCCGCTGGTCTCGGTGCTGGAAAACAAGTACGGCTTCGACAAGCTGTGGATCGACGGTTTTGCCGGTGGCAGCGTCAAGCTCGGCAAGGTCGCTCGCTGGATCGACAGCAACATCGTCGACGGCGTGGTCAATCTCTCGGCACGTGTTGTGGACGTCGCAGCCGGCGTGCTGCGTCGTACCCAATCCGGTTTCCTCTATCACTACGCCTTCGCGATGATCATCGGCCTGATTGCCCTCCTGGGCGTGCTGATGCATTACCTGCGTTGATGACCTGTACGGAATAAGAAGACGTGTCGAACTGGCCCCTACTCAGTGTCCTCATCTGGCTGCCGATCCTCGGCGGTGCCCTGATCCTTGCGATCCGTGATGCGCAGACCGCCCGCTGGGCGTCGATCGGCGTGGCGCTGCTGACCTTCGTTGCGAGTCTCTCGCTGCTCGGCGGCTACAACCCGGCTGCCGATGGCATGCAGTTCGTCGAGACCCATGCGTGGATCCCGGCGTACAAGATCGGCTACAACCTGGGCGTGGATGGCATCGCCATCGCGCTGATCCTGCTGACCACCCTGGTCGGCGTGCTGGCCCTGCTGGGCGCCTGGAGCGCGATCGACAAGCGCGTGAACCAGTACGTGGCGGCCTTCCTGATCCTGGAAGGCGTCACCGTCGGCATCTTCTCGGCCACGGACGCGATGCTGTTCTACGTGTTCTTCGAGGCGATGCTGATCCCGATGTTCCTCATCATCGGTGTCTGGGGCGGCCCGCGCCGCATCTACGCCGCGATGAAGTTCTTCCTGTACACCTTCCTCGGCTCGGTGCTGATGCTGGTGGCGCTGATCTACCTGTACATGAAGGGTGGCA
Source organism: Stenotrophomonas sp. (assembly GCA_003510825.1). GTDB lineage: Bacteria > Pseudomonadota > Gammaproteobacteria > Xanthomonadales > Xanthomonadaceae > Stenotrophomonas. The sequence goes on along the minus strand of DOKO01000303.1, from coordinate 3,204 downwards.
GCTTCCAGCTGGCCGACCTGTACGCGCTGCCGCTGAGCGCCAAGGAACAGACCTGGATCTTCTTCGCCTTCCTGATCGCCTTCGCGGTCAAGGTGCCGATGTTCCCGGTGCACACCTGGCTGCCGGACGCCCACGTGGAAGCGCCGACCGCCGGTTCGGTGATCCTGGCCGCCATCGCCCTGAAGATCGGTGGCTACGGCTTCCTGCGCTTCAACCTGCCGATCGTTCCGGATGCGTCCAACGAGTGGGCCTGGCTGGTGATCGCGCTGTCGCTCATCGCGGTGATCTACGTCGGCCTGGTCGCCCTGGTGCAGGACGACATGAAGAAGCTGATCGCCTATTCGTCGATCGCGCACATGGGCTTCGTCACCCTGGGCACCTTCATCGCCCTGTGGCTGGTGCGTGAAGCCGGCAACGCCGATGCAGCCCGCCTGGGCCTGCAGGGCGCCATGGTGCAGATGATCTCGCACGGCTTCGTGTCCGGTGCGATGTTCTCGTGCGTCGGCGTGCTGTACGACCGCATGCACAGCCGCCGCATCGCCGATTACGGCGGCGTGGTCAACGTGATGCCGTGGTTCGCCACCTTCGCCATGCTGTTCTTCATGGCCAATGCCGGCCTGCCGGGCACCAGTGGTTTTGCCGGTGAATTCATGGTCATCCTGGCTGCGTTCCAGCGCAATCCGTGGATCGCCCTGGGCGCCGCCACCACCCTGATCATCGGTGCGGCCTACACCCTGTGGCTGTACAAGCGCATCTTCTTCGGCGAAGTGGCCAACAGCCACGTGGCCGAACTGAAGGACATCAACGGCCGCGAATGGGCGCTGCTGAGCGTGTTCGCCATCGGCGTGCTGGCGCTGGGCATCTACCCCAAGCCGCTGACCGACCTGATGGAGCCCTCGATCGCGAAGCTGGCGATGCAGATCGCATCCAGCAAGCTGCTGTAATTCCAGGATTTGATGATGACCACCTCGCCGCTGCTGCCATTGACCGCCGCTGACCTGCCACCGCTCGCTCCCGAGCTGGTGCTGATCGGCAGCGCCTTCGCCCTGATGATCCTCGACCTGTTCGTCAGCAACCGGAACAAGATCGTCACCCACCTGTTCTCGGTCGCTGCACTGGCCGTGGTGCTGTTCATGCTCGCCACCGGCGTGGGCGGGCAGGGTGAGGTCTTCCACGGCATGTTCGTGCGCGATACCGCCGCGGACGTGATGAAGACCGGGATCGTGCTGCTCAGCGGCCTGACCCTGGTCTACGGCTGGCGCTACCTGCGCGACCGCAACCTGTTCCAGGGCGAGATCCCGGTGCTGATCCTGTTCGGCACCGCCGGCATGATGATCCTGGTCTCGGCCGGCAGCCTGCTGATGGTCTACCTGGGCCTGGAACTGCTGGCCCTGTGCTCCTACGCACTGGTCGCCAGCAACCGGGACAGTGGCCTGGCCTCGGAAGCGGCGATGAAGTACATCGTCCTCGGTTCGCTGGCCTCGGGCCTGCTGCTGTACGGCATGTCGCTGATCTACGGCGCCACCGGCAGCCTGCACCTGGATGCCATCCAGGCCGCCATCCCGCATTCGGATGAGCGCGTGCTGCTGATCACCGGTGCGGTCTTCATGATCGCCGGCGTGGCCTTCAAGCTGGGTGCCGCCCCGTTCCACATGTGGCTGCCCGACGTGTACCAGGGTGCCCCGGCGCCGATCGCGCTGTTCATCAGCTCGGCACCGAAGCTGGCCGCCTTCGGTATGGCCTACCGCCTGCTGGAAATGGGCGTGGGCCCGCTGTCGACCGAACTGCAGCTGCTGATCGCCGGCCTGGCCGCCGTGTCGCTGGTCATCGGCAACCTGATGGCCATCGCGCAGAGCAACCTCAAGCGCATGCTGGCGTTCTCCACCGTGTCGCACATCGGCTTCCTGCTGATGGGCATCGCCGGTGGCGGCGCGCAGGGCTATGCCGCCGCGCTGTTCTACGCACTGGCCTACGCCATCATGTCCACCGCCGCCTTCGGTGCGATCATCGCTCTGTCGCGCGCCGGCTTTGAAGCCGAGAACATCGAGGACTTCAAGGGCCTGAACGCCCGCAACCCGTGGATGGCCGGCCTGGTGCTGTGCATCATGGCGTCGCTGGCCGGCATTCCGCCGTTCCTGGGCTTCTGGACCAAGCTGGCCGTGCTCGGCGCTGCCGTCAACGGCGGTCTGCTGTGGCTGGCCATCCTCGGCGTGCTGTGCGCTGTGGTCGGCTGCTTCTACTACCTGCGCGTCATCAAGGTCATGTACTTCGATGAGCCGGTGGGCGAGGCCATGCCGCGCAACAACGACCGCGTGCTGGGCGTGGTGCTGGGCGTGAATGCCCTGGCGCTGCTGGCCCTGGGCCTGGCCTGGAACCCGATCATGGTCTGGTGCCAGCAGGCATTTGCGCATCTTGCATAAAAGTTGACACAAAGCTGCGCGATTCGTGTAATATGCGCAGCCTGAGTTGTCACTGCAGCGGTTCAGCCAGAACATCGTTGCGGTAGCCCTCCTCGAAAGAGCAGGGCAGCAGTTCAAGCACTTCCGGTGCGGGGTGGAGCAGTCTGGCAGCTCGTCGGGCTCATAACCCGAAGGTCGCAGGTTCAAATCCTGCCCCCGCTACCAACTTCAGATCGGCGCCAACCGGTTTGATGAATGAGGAAAATCTTGCATGTTTTGAAGTTATCCCTCATAATTCCGCTTCTGATGCGGGGTGGAGCAGTCTGGCAGCTCGTCGGGCTCATAACCCGAAGGTCGCAGGTTCAAATCCTGCCCCCGCTACCAAGTAAAGAGATCGCCTTCGAAGTCCTGCTTCGAAGGCGTTTTTCTTTGGGCGTACGCTGGATCCGCCGGGCATGCCCGGCGCTACCACCGCGCGTGGTCCCGGTAGCGCCGGGCCATGCCTGGCGAGCGCAGCGGCCGGTTGCAAGGCGGCCCAAGCCTTGCACCAGCGAGGTGCAGCCGCTATCATCAGCGGCCTATGCAGTACCCCTGAAGGCGGCCTCCCCACGGGAGACCCGGTCCGGAAGGAGGGCTCGCAACACGCTTACGCAGCGCGTTGCAACCGGAATCCAGTCACCGGAGTCTTTCCGGAAAAAGGGGCCCAGCGGGCCCTTTGTCGTTTCCGGGGCGTCATGTTTTCCCGCCGGCCGTGGCCGGCACCCAACCAAGAGATCAAGGCAGGCTGTGAGCGACAAGGCAACCG
>DOKO01000305.1 GCA_003510825.1 Stenotrophomonas sp. | reverse complement strand
AGAGTCGACTGCTGGTCGACTAACGCGCGCAGCGCGGGGGTTTCGGCAAAGAGCAGTCGACCAGCAGTCGACTCTACCCAGCCAGGACCTGTTACCGGTGCACGTGGCCATGATGGCCCTGCGCATCATGGCCATGCGTATGGTCATGGTCATGGTCATGGTCATGATCGTGCTTCACCGGCTGCCCGCACGCTTCGCCGCAATGATCCGCCTCGATCTGCAGGGTCACGTGGTCGATGCCGAATTCTTCGTGCAGGCGTGCACCCAGTTCGCGGCGCAGCGCATCGGGGTCGGTACCATCACGCATCACCACGTGCGCGGTCAGTGCCGGGGTGCTCGATGCCAGGGCCCAAACGTGCAGATCGTGTACATCGAGCACGGCGGCATGGGCGGTCAACCCCGCGCGCACCTTGGCCACGTCGGTGCCCTTGGGCACGCCTTCCAGCAGCACGTTGATCGCTTCGCGCATCAGCACCCAGGTACGCGGCAGCACCCACAGGCCGATCAGCACGGCCAGGATCGGGTCGATCGGCTTCCAGCCGGTCCAGCGGATCAGCAGCGCGCCGACGATCACCGCCACCGAGCCCAGCATGTCGGCCCACACTTCCAGGTAGGCGCCTTTCACGTTGAGGCTTTCACCACTGCCGGCCTGCAGCAGCCGCATGGAAATGAGGTTGATGACCAGGCCGAAAGCCGCGATCACCAGCATGCCGGTGGAGGCGATCTCCTGCGGCTGGCGGAAGCGCGCGATGGCTTCCCACAGGATGTAGCCGGCCACCACGAACAGCATCGCGCCGTTGATCATCGCGCCCAGCGCTTCCAGGCGGGCATAGCCGTAGGTGCGTCGTGCATCCGGCGGGCGCCGGCTCAGCCGCACCGCGACCAGCGCGATCATCAGGGCCAGCGTATCGGTGGCCATGTGCGCGGCATCGGACAGCAGGGCCAGGCTGTTGGTCCAGAACGCACCCACCACTTCCACCACCAGGAACGTGGTGGTCAGGCCAAGCGCCCACCACAACGGCTTCTCGTGGCGGATTTCCGATGGCAGGTGGTCGTGGTCGTGGCCCATGGCAAAGCTCCTGTGCAATGCGGTCAGGCTACGCGCGGTGGCCGCGGGAGACTATTACGCTGTTTATAACATTGCAGCGACGGCGCCACGGCGCGCGGCCAGGCGTCGTTTTGCCTGTCACGCCAAGCGCTTTATGATGGCCGGCATCCCCGCCACCACGGGGCGGGCCGCCGGACGCCGCGGCCTCCAGATGGAACTCCCAGCACAAGGAACCGGCCACATGTGGAACAGAAGGACTCTCCCCGTCACCCTCGCCGCTGCGTGCGCCCTGGGTGCCGCCGCCAGCGCCGCCGCGGCCACCTGCGAACAGAACTTCAAGTCGGTCGGTGACCCGCGCAACGGCCAGACCTACCTCACCGAAGTCACCATCCCCGGCCTGAAGCCCAGCAGCGGCCTGGGCCAGCTGCGCAAGCTGGCCCTGGATGAAGGCAACAACTTCGTCAGCGGCGATGTCATCACCGAGACCGAAGGCCAGATGTACGTCATGCAGACGGATACGAAGGTGCCGCTGGTCACTGCGGTTTCCATCAGCAACAAGGGCACCGTGCTGCTCGGCACCAAGCTCGCCCGTGGGCAGACCGCCAAGGATGAGGACGTGCGCAGCGCGTTCTGTGGCTGGCTGAACCAGCTCAAGACCGGCAAGGAAGGCGAAGCCATCGCCGAGGCCGTGCGCATTTCCAGCGGCTTTGACAAGCCGACCCCGGCCACTGCCGTGGGCATGTCTACCGTGCTGGGCAAGGAAGCGAAGAAACTGCAGCGCAACATCAACACGTTGCCGCTGAAGAGCCTGTTCTCCGGCGGTACGCTGCCGGATACCGATTCGCTGTACCAGCCGATGTTCGTGAAGTATTTCGGGCGCCGCTTCATCATCGATGGGCAGGTGTATACCGCCCAGGCCAACAACATCAACAAGACCTTCGAAGTCGGCTACCTGGTGACCAAGATGAAGGGCATCGGTGGCATCGGTGGGCGCCAATCATCCGGTGACAACAACGCCAACTTCACCGTGCACTGCGCACTGGCCAACGACCAGCGCGCCCTGGGTGCCACCCTGCGCATGGAAGACTGGGTGAAGCTGGAAGGCGTGGTCGACAACATCGACACCGGCCACATCCACCTGCGCGACTGCCGCCAGGTGAAGTAAGCCGCCGCACGGCTAGCGGCGCAGGCGCCCGCGCGCCCACCACAGCAGCGCCAACGCCGCGATGCCGGCACCCAGCAGGCACACCGCGTTCCAACCGTGGCGTGCCTGCACCCAGGTGCCGGCCGCTGCACCGGCGCCGCTGCCCACCGCGTAGAACAGCATGTACAACGCCACCAGGCGCCCATGCTGTTCGACCGGTGCACGCAGCAGCAGTGCCTGGTTGGACACGTGCAGCGCCTGCCCGCCCAGGTCCAGCAGCACCACGCCCAGCAACAGCAGCCCCAGCGAGTGGGGCAACCCCAGCAGCGGCCACCACGCTGCCAGCATCAACAGCATTGCGGCGAGGCTGACGCGCACCGCGAAACCGCGATCCATCCAATGGCCGACCCGGGCCGCCAGCAGCGCACCGACGATGCCGGCCAGGCCCAATGCACCGATCGCGGCGGTGGACCAGTGCAACGGCGGCGCCGACAGCGGCAGCGGCACTGCCGCCCAGAACACGTTGAGGCCGGCAAACAGCAGCAGCGCCAGCGGCCCGCTCTCACGCAGCGCGCGGTCGTCACGCAGCAGCGTGGCCATCGAGACCAGCAACGCGCGCCACGACGGCGGCACCACTGGCACCGGCAGGGCCGGCAGGCGTCGCCACAGCCGCAGCGCCAGCGCCGCCATCAACACGGCGGACAGCAGGTAGACCGCACGCCAGCCGGCCACGGC
>DOKO01000434.1 GCA_003510825.1 Stenotrophomonas sp. | reverse complement strand
GTGTTCGGTGGCTGGCGCAACCTGCAGACCGAGGCCGGCCATGAGCCGGCGCAGCGCAACCTAGCGTTCGGCATGCTGCCGCAGGAAGCGACCCGCGGCGACCGCTTCGTCATCCTTGATCGCGAAGGCCGCCGCGCGGTGTGCTGCCTGCAGGTGGCCAGTCCGTCGCTGGGCGTGGCCGCGCTGCGCGAGCAGTACCATCTCGCACAGGCCGGGGTGGATGACCTCGGCAACGTGCGCAGCCCGTCCCGCCCCTATGTGCCGCATGTGTACGCAATGCAGCGGGTGGATGAGCTGGCCGATTACACCTTCGCCGATGTTGCCGGTGCCTACAGCGACCTGGGCGGCCTGCTGCTGCCGGAAGCGGCCGCACTGGACCCGGAGGCGACCACGGTGCGCCTGGGTGAGGTGCAGTACCGGCTGCAGTTCCAGCGCCAGCCCTTTGCCGATGACGATGGTGCGCTGGACCGCTACACCCTGCAGGCCCCGGGCCATGGCCCGGCGAAGGTCGTGGAAGTGCCGTTCGGGACGTACTGAGCCGGTCGATGCGGGCAGTCGAGCACGCTCGACCCTACAATGTTCGCCGCGCCTGTTTACCTGAGTTTCCACCGTGTCCCTGCGTCCCCTGCTGCTGTTGTCCCTGACCACGCTGGCTGCCTGTGCCAGCGCGCCGCCGCCGCCGCCGGCCCATTCCGATGCGCTGTGGCGCCTGATCGAGCGCGACTGCGAAGGGGGCGATGGCCCGCGAGGTGCCTGCCTGCAGGTGCAGCCCGGCGCCGACCGCCGCGACGTGCTGGTCAAGGATTCGCATGGGGATTACCAGTTCCTGCTGATGCCGCTGGACAAGGTCAGCGGCATTGAAAGCCCCGGCCTGTACCGCAAGGGCGTGCCGAACTACTTTGCCGCCGCATGGCAGGCGCGCTCGGGAACCCAGCAGGCGCTTGGCCAGCCGCTGCCGCGCGAAGTGGCCAGCCTGGCGTTGAACTCGCCGCATGGTCGCTCGCAGCACCAGCTGCACATCCACGTGGATTGCCTGCGTGCCGACGTGGTGCAGGTGCTGGACGCGCAGCGTGCAGCGCTGGGTCCGCAGTGGGCGCCGCTGCCGGTGCCGCTGCGTGGCCACCCGTACCAGGCGCGCGTGCTGCCGGGCGCGGAGCTGACCGCCAACCCGCTGAACCTGCTGGCCTTCGACCTGAGCGGCCCGGCCGACGTCGGCAACTGGAGCCTGCTGGTGGCCGGTCACCGCGATGCGCACGGCGCTCCCGGGTTCGTGCTGCTGGCGACCCGGCTCGACACCGCCACCGGCAACGACGCCAGTGCCGAGGAGCTTCAGGACCACGCCTGCAGCGTGCTGACCGGCGCCGGTTCCGCGCTGGAGCGGGTGCGCTAGCCCCGCGCGGGGTGCTGGCGGCGCCAGGTCGGCGCGGTCAGCGCATGCAGGCTGCGGTCTTCCCAGCCGCCAGGGCCCAGGTGATGGTCGCGCAGCAGGCCTTCGTTCTCGAAGCCGGTGGCGCGCAGCACGTCCGCAAGCCCGGCGCTGTCATCGGGCGGGAGCATCACGTAGACGCGGTGCAGTCCGACCTGTTCGAACAGGAACGGGCACAGCGCCTGCAGCGTGTCAGCGAAACGCTGCGCATCGGTCCAGTCGGCCTGGCAGAAGCGCTGCAGCTCGGCGCTGCGGTCGCGCGCGGACTGCAGTCGCACGGTCAGCTGGTCGATCAGGGTGTGGCCGGGCTGGTCGAACACGCCCAGCAGCAGGCGATCATTGTCCTCCTGCAGGCGCGAGCGCTGGATGCCGATGAACAGCTGCACCTCGGCCTCGCCTCGGCAGTTCACGTTGCAGCGGGTGCGGCGCTGCCCGCACAGCGTGCGCCAGCCGGGCAGGTCGGTGCGCTGCAGCGAGCGCAGGTTGATGGAACCATGGCCCAGCAGCAGCAGGTGGCGGCGCAGTACCGGGTGCAGGGCAGGAGGGGACGTGGGGTTCGGTTCGATGCACATCCGGCCACGATCCCGTCTGCGCGGGGCGATGCCCATGAAATTTGTTGCAAAGTGCGGAGCGTACTGCGCGATGGTCCACGGCCGTTCAGGGATGAAGGTGCTGTTGCAGGACTCTTGTTTGTGCGATGCAGATGGCGCAACGTGTGCGAACGGCCGATGCTGTGGCCTTTCCACGCAGGGAGTGCACGGATGGATGCAAGGATGCTGTTGATCGCCGGGATGCTGCTGGGCGTCTTGCCAGGCTGCCACCCGGGCGAGACCGGAACCGCGCGCAATGAGGTCGCGCAGCGCCCCGTCAAGGCGGCCGCATCGGGGTCGAAGGAGACCGGTCACGCCGCATCTCCTGATGATGTGCCTGTGCCTGTGCCTGCGCGTCCACGTGCGGACGCAGCCACACCGCTGGCACAACACGCCATGCCATCGAATGCGGCCTATCTCGCAGGGGAGTCGCGACTGCTGAACGGCGGTGAATTGTCGGGCGACCAGGCCGAGGCCACTCTCCTTTCCAGTAGAAGCTTCAAAGCAGCCCTGCAGCAGTTCGAAGCGGATGCGTCGCTAAGTCCGGATGCGCAGGATCTGACCCGGTTGTACCAGGCCGCGGCGACCCGTGCGCTGGGCGCGGACGTGGCGCTGGCCTCGCTGTCGTGTGGCTACACCCTGTGCATGGGCGAGGTGCGCAGCCGCAGCCAAGGTGGATTCCGTGACTGGGTTGGCGTGTTCGGCAAGGACCGCGGCGCACCGCATTACGCGTTGATGACGGCCGAGTATCCGCTGGGAAACGGGCAGTCCTCGGGGCGGTTCGTGTTCTCGATCGATCCCACTGCCAACGGCATCAGCCAGTAGCGCCGAGCCTGCTCGACTACCGCACGCTCGCCGTCAAGGCAGCGCCTGCACGCTGTACGACTCGATGACGTAGCTGAAGGCCTGTTGCTGGCGGTCGCGCAGCAGGGCACGTACTTCCAGGATGACGCCATGGTCGCCATCGCCGCGCGGTGGCCAGAAGGTCTGGTCGGCAAGGGTCTGGCGCTGGAAGCCGAGGGGGCCGACCACGCGGCCGAACGGTTCGTCGCTGCTGTCCAGCACCTGGTTCATCGCCGCGCTGAGACGGCCCGGCAGGTACCAGTTGTCGGCTTCGGAGAGTACGCGGCTGCCGCAGACCAGTTGCACACGGCGATAGCGCAATGGCGTATCGGCGCCCGCACCGAGCGCCTTCAGCACGTCGGCCGGTGCCGCCTTGTCCTGGCCGTGCACGCGCACGGCGCGCACGCGGGCCTGTTCGGCCAGGCCATGCTCGGCACACCAGCTTTCCAGCGTACCGGTTGCGCTGGGGCCAGCCAGCACGCGCTGGTGCAGCTGCTCGACCAGGGCGGCGGGCGCGACGCGCTGCTGTCCGAGATCGGAAGA
>DOKO01000436.1:5354-5746 GCA_003510825.1 Stenotrophomonas sp. | reverse complement strand
CGCTGGCCGATGCGCCCTACCGCGTTACCCCGACCGAGCCAGAGTGAATCCCGCCAGGTCGTTTACCCCTTCCACGCGCGCGATGCCGCGCGCTTACCTGCACAGGTACTGCAATGACCCAACATGAAAATTCGCGCCTGCGCCTGGATGTGCGCTTCCGCCACCTGACCGTGCTGCGCACCGAGACCGTGACCCCGCACATGCGCCGCGTGGTGCTGGGCGGCGCCGATCTGGCCGGCTTCGATTCGCCCGGCCCGGACGACCACATCAAGTTGTTCTTCCCCAACAGCAGCGGCGAGATGGTGCTGCCGGTGATGACCGCCGAGGGCCCGCGCTACCCCGAGGGCAAGGAGCACTCGGTGGCGCGCGATTACACCCCGCGCTGGTGGGAC
>DOKO01000436.1:0-5155 GCA_003510825.1 Stenotrophomonas sp. | reverse complement strand
TACACCCCGCGCTGGTGGGACCACGAGGCCGGCGAGCTGGCCATCGACTTCGTGCTGCACGATCAGGGCATTGCCGGGCCGTGGGCCGAGCGTGCGCAGCCGGGCGACCCGTTGTCCATCGGCGGCCCGCGCGGCTCGTTCGTGGTGGCCGGCGACTACGACGCCTACGTGCTGATTGGCGATGAAACCGCGCTGCCGGCCATCGCCCGCTGGCTGGACGTGCTGCCCGATGGTGCCGAGGTGCAGGCGTATATCGAAGTGAGCGACGAGGACGAGCGCCAGGACCTGCCGCAGTACGAGAACGTGCGCATCCACTGGCTGGAGCGCAACGGCTTCCCGGCGGCCAGCAGCACGCTGCTGGAAGACATGCTGACCGACTTCGAGGCGCCGGACGGCGACACGTTCTACTGGATCGCCACCGAATCGCGCCGCGCGCGGATGATGCGCAAGTTCATCGAAGGCCACCTGGGCGTACCGCGCGACTGGATCCGCTCGACCGGTTACTGGAAGGCCCACCCGGACGAAGCCGACGGCGATTGACCCCCAGCGGGGTCGGATCCCTTTCCAAAGGAAAGGGCTCTGACCCCAAGCTTCGGTGGGCTATGGGGTCAGAGCCCTTTTCCCTGCGGGAAAAGGGATCCGACCCCGGTCGTGCCACGACATCTGCCACAATCGCGCTCCTTTCCCGCACCTGTGAGGCCCTCCATGGGCAAACTGACCCTGGCCGGCATCGACAAGCTGCGCACCCGTTTCGCCGATGACGCGGCCTGCGACACCGCCCTGGCCGCCTTCGCCGACCCCGCCGCCGCGCGCGCACCGCTGCGCGAGCTGCTGGAGGCCGAGCACCGTTATCTGCAGGCCGAATTCGAAGTGGCCCAGGTGGCCGACATCCTGCGCCGCGACCAGAAGTACGCCCCGGTGGGCCGCCCGTCGGTGCATATCGTGCAGCTGCGCAAGCAGCAGGCCGCCACCAAGCAGGCCGCCCTGATCGCCCGCAACGTGGTGGCCCAGGCCGCACAGACGTTTGTGCGCGTGAGCGGGATGACCGTGAAGGCCAAGCAGAGCCCGAGCGAAGCGTGCGCCGCGTGGTTGATCGCGCAGCGCTGAAACCGCTGGGATTCGAAAAACGACGACGTCGTTCGGAAAAACAACGACGGGGTTGGGACGAACAACGACGGGGTAGAGTCGACTGTTAGTCGACTATCGCGCGCAGCGCGGGGTTTTCCCTCGCCGCCAAGAGCAGTCGACTAACAGTCGACTCTACCGAAAGCGGGTTCCCGAGCACCCCGCCCCAAAAAAGAAGGCCCGCTTTTCAGCGGGCCTTCTGCCTTCTCACGACGAGTGAGCGGGTTACATCAAGCAGCCGGCTTTTCGCCGGTGGCTTCGGTGGTGATGCGGATGTTCACTTCATCGCTGACGTTCGGAGCGTAGGCGCCGACGCCGAAATCGCTGCGCTTCAGGGTGGTGGTCGCATCGAAGCCAGCGGCCGGAACCTTGGCCATCGGGTGCTCGCCACCGCCGTTGATGGTGACGTCCAGGGTGACCGGCTTGGTGATGCCCTTGATGGTCAGGTCGCCGGTGACGGTCAGCTTGTTGGTGCCGGCGGCTTCAACCTTGGTACTCTTGAAGGTGGCATCGGCAAACTTGGCGGCGTCGAAGAAATCGGCGCTCTTCAGGTGTTCGTCGAACTTGGCGGTGAAGCTGTTCAGGCCGCTCAGCGGCAGCTTCACTTCCACGGTGGACTTGGTCACGTCGGCGGCGTCGTACACCAGGGTGCCTTCGGCGTTGCCGAAGTGCGCGCTCGGGTGCGAGAAGCCGAAGTGGCTCCACTGGGCCAGCACGTCGGTGTGGCTCGGGTCGAGCTTGTAGGTGCCCGAGGCGATCTGGATCGCTTCGGCAGCCGGGGCAGCAGCAGCGGCGTCAGCGGCCGGGGTGGCAGCCTGCTCGGTGGTGGCCGGGGCGGCGGCATCGGCAGCCGGGGCAGCGGCTTCGTCGGCCGGCTTGGAGCAGGCGGCGATGGCCAGGGTCAGGGCCAGCGGCAGCAGCAGTTTACGGGTGGCGCTCATCTGAGGAACTCTCCGGAATCGTAGGGTGGGTACAACGGGGGCCGCCAAGGGGACGGCCCGAAACCGATACAGCGACTTACGCGATGCGCGCCGCTTCGTCGAACGACAGGCGCGGCAGACGGGGGAACAGGCCCGAGGGGTCACCGTAACCCAGGTTGACCAGGAAGTTCGACTTGATGTTGGTGCCGGCGAAGAAGGCTTCGTCGACCTTGGCATTGTCGAAGCCGGACATCGGGCCGGCATCCAAGCCCAGCGCGCGTGCGGCCAGGATCAGGTAGGCGCCCTGCAGGCTGCCGTTGCGGAACGCGCCTTCGTGGCGGCCTTCACGCGGGCCGTCGAACCAGGCCTTGGCATCGGTGTGCGGGAACAGGTACGGCAGCTTTTCGTGGAAATCCTGGTCGAAGGCGACGATGACGGTGACCGGTGCGGCCAGGGTCTTGTCGTGGTTGCCTTCGGACAGCGCCGGGGCCAGCTTGGCCTTGGCTTCGGCCGACTTCACGAACACGAAGCGCGCCGGGCTGCCATTGGCGGCGGTCGGGCCCCACTTCACCAGCTCGTACAGGGCGTGCAGCTGGGCGTCTTCCACCGGCTTGTCGAGGAAGGCGTTCTGGGTACGGGCGGTGCGGAACAACTGGTCCAGTGCAGCAGCATCGAGCGCGTGGGACATCGGTGGATCTCCAGGGCAGCAAAAGGGAGTCAGTGCCCGCGGGCGACGCGGGGCGAAAGGACGATCAGGAGTGTAGAGTGTCGCGACTGTTGCAACACCCAGCAGGGCTGAAACGAATTAATGCCAATGGTGAAACGATCGAGCGCGCCGTGGACGGTCACTGACGGCCGTGCCGGCAATGTCCGCCAGGCGGTCGCGCTGGCCTCGGCGCTGCGCCAGGGCACCCACCGCCCGCTGGTCCTGCAGCCCCGTGCGCCCTGGCGCTGGCTGTCGCCGCGGCGCCTGCCCGGTGATGTGAACGGCTACGGCCCCGACTTCGCCGAACTGGCCGCGCAGGCCCCTGCGCTGGCGATCGGCTGTGGCCGCCAGGCCGCCGGTGCGCTGCGCGTGCTGCGTGCACGTGGCAGCCGCACGGTGCAGATCCTCGACCCGCGCCTGCCCTCCCGCCATTGGGACCTGGTGGTGGTGCCCGAGCACGATGCCCTGCGTGGCAGCAACGTACTCACGCTGATCGGCAGCCTGAACCCGGTGGACGATGACTGGCTGGCGCTGGGCCGCGCCGCGTTCGCCGACTTCGGTGCCCTGCCCGGCCCGCGCACCGCGCTGCTGGTGGGCGGCCCGACGCCGCTGGCACCGTGGGATGAGGCGGCGATGGTGGCGGTGTTCACGGCGCTGGCCGAGCAGATCCAAAACGAAGGCGGCAGCCTGCTGGCCACCACCTCGCGACGCACGCCGCCGGCTTTGGCCGAGATCCTGCGCGCGACGTTCGCGCACCTGCCGCACGTGATCTGGGGCGATGGCGGCGACGGCGTGAACCCCTATGCCGGCCTGCTGGGCTGGGCCAACCGGGTGGTGGTATCACCCGATTCGGTGAACCTGCTCTCTGAAGCCAGCGCCACGCGCCTGCCGGTGATGGTGGCCCTGGCCGACACCGCGCAGGGACGGCTGGCCCGCTTCCAGCGCCAGCTGCACGAACGCGGCCGCCTGCAGACGCGCTGGCTGGACTGGCAGCACGACCGCATCGAGCCGCTGCGTGAAACCGCGCGGGTAGCCGCCGAAGTCAGCGCGCGCCTCGCCCAGAGGTAGAGTCGAGCTTGCTCGACTGCTGGTGCCCGGTGCAGTCGAGCAAGCTCGACTCTACGGCTCATGACCGCTGGCCGGCCCGACCAGCGCTTTACACCGGCAACGCTATGATCGGCACGCGGGCCCGCCCAGGGCCCAGTCGCTCCATGGAGGAATTGACGATGCGTACCCTGCCCTGCACTGCGATTGCCCTGGCCTTGGCCGTCGGGCTGCTGTCTGCCAGCCCTGCCGATGCGCGGCGCGTCTACCGCTTCGTGGACACGCAGCAGCCTCCGGTGTCGCTGGATATTTCCCCGGGTCTGGCCCAGACCATGGCGCAGAACGATGCGGCCGCCGCCAACCCGCAGCCCGGCCAGCCGCCGGTAGCGCCGTCCAATGGCGTGCCGCCGCCGATGCAGGTGCGCTCGATCGGCACCAACGTGGATGGCGAGCGCGAAGTGCTGCTGGAGCAGGCGGGACAACCGGGTAATACCGCCGCCATCCGCTGGCAGAACCAGGCCGGCGATCCCACGGTGCTGTTCCAGGTCGGCCAGACCGTGCAGTTCGACCAGACCCCGTCGGAAGGCCACAACGGCCTGATGGCCCGCGATCCGCAGGGCCGGCCGCTGACCCACATTCCCGCCCCCTACCCGCCGGCACAGGGCGGTTACTGAGCCGGGCCAGCTGAACGGCGGGTTTTGGCTTTGCCGGTGGGCGGGCGGATAATGGCCGATTCCCTTGTCTGCCCTGGCTCGCCATGTCCGTGCGTCCTGACCCTGTGTTTGCCCCGCTGACCCCGCGCGCGCTCGTGCTGGCAGTGCTGGCCATGGGCGCGGTGGTGCTGCTGTCCAACGTGCTGGTGCAGTACCCGATCAACGACTGGCTGACCTGGGGCGCCTTCAGCTACCCGGTGGCGTTCCTGGTGAGCAACCTGATCAACCGCCGCTTTGGCCCGGGCCCGGCCCGCCGCGTGGCGTGGATCGGTTTCCTGCTGGCGGTGCTGCTGTCGGTGTGGGTGGCGACGCCGCGCATCGCGATCGCCTCGTGCTCAGCCTTCATCGTGGCCCAGCTGCTGGACATCACCGTGTTCGACCGCCTGCGCCGTGGCAGCTGGTGGCGCGCACCGATGGTGGCCACCACCTGCAGCGCGACGGTGGATACGACCATCTTCTGGTCGATCGCGTTTGCCGGTTCGACGCTGCCGTGGGTGAGCTGGGCGGCGGGCGACCTGGCGGTGAAGCTGGCCATCGGCGTGTGCCTGCTGGCCCCGTTCCGCGCGTTGCTGTGGAAGATGGCGCCGCTGCCCCGGTAAATGCCGACCCACTGCTCTGGTGGCTCTGGTGGGTGCCGACCCACCGCT
>DOKO01000437.1 GCA_003510825.1 Stenotrophomonas sp. | reverse complement strand
GACCTGGTCGGCAAGATCTAAAGCAGCACCGGCCTGCCGCGGCCCCACGCCGCGGTGCGCTCCTCATCCCCGTGCCGGCCCCACGCCGGCGTGGGGGTGAACCCAAGACGGCCGCGCCCGCATCGCCCCTTCCACAGGTCCGCGCTGCCCTCTTGGGTTCACCCCTACCCCCTCGCTGGTCCGCTACCTTTTGCAGCGGTGCCACGCCCCCTGTTTGCCTGAAGCCAGGAGAAGACCATGTTGGACGCCAACCTGCAGTCGCAGCTGAAGACCTATCTGGAGCGCGTGACCCGCCCGATCCAGATCACCGCGCACGCCGATGACGGTGCCAAGTCGCAGGAAATGCTGGAACTGCTGCAGACCCTGGAAAGCCTGTCGGACAAGATCTCGCTGCAGATCCTGCGCGACGGCCAGGGCCGCGTGCCGTCCTTCGACCTGGGCACCCCGGGCCAGGACATCCACCTGACCTTCGCCGGCCTGCCTATGGGCCACGAGTTCACCTCGCTGGTGCTGGCCCTGCTGCAGGTGGGCGGCCACCCGTCCAAGGCCACGGCCGAGCTGATCGAGCAGGTGCAGAACCTGGAAGGCGATTACCGCTTCGAGACCTACTTCTCGCTGTCCTGCCAGAACTGCCCGGACGTGGTGCAGGCGCTGAACCTGGCCGCCGTGCTCAACCCGCGCATCCAGCACGTGGCCATCGACGGCGCGCTGTTCCAGGACGAAGTGGAAAAGCGCGAGATCATGTCCGTGCCCACCGTGTACCTCAACGGTGAAGTGTTCGACCAGGGCCGCATGACCCTGGAACAGATCGTGGCCAAGCTGGACACCAACGCCGGCAAGCGCGACGCCGAGAAGATCGCCGCCAAGGACGCCTTCGACGTGCTGGTGGTCGGCGGTGGCCCGGCCGGTGCCGCAGCGGCCATCTACGCCGCGCGCAAGGGCATCCGCACCGGCATCGCCGCCGAGCGTTTCGGTGGCCAGGTGCTGGACACCATGGCGATCGAGAACTTCATTTCGGTGAAGGAGACCGAGGGCCCGAAGCTGGCCACCGCGCTGGAACAGCACGTGCGCGAGTACGAGGTGGACATCATGGACCTGCAGCGCGCCACCGCGCTGGTGCCGGCCGGCGAAGACGGCCTGGTGCAGGTGCAGCTGGAAAACGGCGCGGTGCTGAAGTCGCGCTCGGTCATCCTGTCCACCGGCGCACGCTGGCGGCAGATGAACGTGCCGGGCGAGGACCAGTACCGCAACAAGGGTGTGGCCTACTGCCCGCACTGCGATGGCCCGCTGTTCAAGGGCAAGCGCGTGGCGGTGATCGGTGGCGGCAACTCCGGCGTGGAAGCAGCCATCGATCTGGCCGGCATCGTGTCGCATGTGACCCTGCTGGAGTTCGATTCCAGCCTGCGCGCCGATGAAGTGCTGCAGAAGAAGCTGCGCAGCCTGGGCAACGTGACCGTGCTGACCAGCGCGCAGACCACCGAAGTGCTCGGCGATGGCAGCCGCGTCACCGGCCTGGTCTACAAGGACCGTGTCGGCGGCGATGCCCACCGGGTCGAACTGGAAGGCATCTTCGTGCAGATCGGCCTGCTGCCCAACACCGAATGGCTGAAGGACAGCGTGGCGCTGTCGCCGCGTGGCGAGATCGTCATCGATGACCGCGGGCAGACCAACCTGCCGGGCGTGTTCGCCGCAGGCGATTGCACCACGGTACCCTACAAGCAGATCATCATCGCCATGGGCGCCGGTTCCACCGCGGCACTGAGCGCCTTCGACCACCTGATCCGTTCGTCCGTGAGCAAGGGCAGCGGCGCGGTGGCCGAGGCGGCCTGATCATTCGTTCCCAGGGTATCGGGGGCACCATTGCCTGCTGGGTAAGCCGGTCCGTTACCCCTGGGGTCTTACGATGAATCTTCGCGATCTGAAATACCTGGTGGCCCTGGCCGATCACAAGCACTTCGGCCGGGCCGCCGCTTCCTGTTTCGTCAGCCAGCCCACGCTGTCCACCCAGATCCGCAAGCTGGAAGAGGAGCTGGGCGTACCGCTGGTGGAACGCGCACCGCGCAAGGTGATGCTGACCCCGGCCGGGCAGGAAGCGGCGATGCGCGCACGGGTGATCGTGTCCGAAGTGGAACAGCTGAAGGAAGCGGCGCGACGCAGCCGCGACCCGGAAGCCGGCACGGTGCGCCTGGGGATCTTCCCGACCCTGGGCCCCTACCTGCTGCCGCACGTGATCCCGCGCATCCGCGACCGCTTCCCCGAACTGGAACTGCTGCTGGTCGAGGAAAAGAGCGACGTGCTGCTGGAGCGCCTGCGCGAAGGCAAGCTGGACGCCGCCCTGCTGGCGCTGCCGGTGATCGACGACCAGCTGCATGCCGAGTTCCTGTTCGAGGAACCCTTCCTGCTGGCCGTGTCCGGGCGCCATCCGCTGGCCCGCCGCGAACACCTGGACGTGCAGGAACTGGCCACGCAGAAGCTGCTGCTGCTGGAAGACGGCCACTGCCTGCGTGACCAGGCACTGGAAGTCTGCCGCCTGTTCGGCGCCAACGAGAAATCCGAATTCCGCGCCACCAGCCTGGAAACGCTGCGGCAGATGGTCGCCGCCGACGTCGGCATCACCCTGCTGCCGAGCCTGTCGGTGCAGCCGCCGGTGCCACGCTCGAACAACATCCGCCTGCTCGACTTCACCGGCGAAGGCCGCCCCAGCCGGCGCATCGCCATGGTCTGGCGGCGCAGCTCGGCCATGCATGGCTTCCTGCTGGAGCTGGCCGACCAGTTCAAGCGCCTGCCGCAGGCACTGTTCACCCTCGATGCCGAGGGCGTGCCGGCCGGCGCAGCACCGGACGTGTCCGGCCCGCTGCTGAACGGCTGATCCGGCAGCGCCGGCGCGCTGTTGCGGCGGGAGTCGATTCCGGCCGCATTTGTCCCCACAATACAGTCAGGCGGCGCCAGGTGGTGCCGCCTTTTGCATGGCTTTCAATCAAGGAGCACCACCATGAACACCGCCAGCGGCCTGCCGCCGTCCATCACTGTGTCGACCTTCGACATGGACCGCCTCGAGGCCATGCTTGATTCGCCTGCGCTGAGCCAGACGCCTGCCGCGCTCGCGCTTGCCGAAGAACTCAACCGGGCCACCGTGCTGGCGCCGGACCAGATTCCCGAAGGCATCGTCATGATGCATTCGCGCGTGGAGTGCGAAGATGAAGTGTCGGGCGAGAAGCACGTCCTGACCCTGGTCTTCCCCCGCGAAGCCAATGTCGATGAAGGCAAGGTTTCCGTGCTGGCCCCGGTCGGCAGTGCCCTGCTTGGCCTGGCCATCGGCCAGAGCATCGACTGGAACGCGCCCGGCGGCCGCAAGCTGCGCCTGCGCGTGACTGCGGTCCACAACGACCGTCCCTGATTACCGCTGCGCACCGCGCGCGATTCGATTTCCCTGCACCAGGAGCCGTAATGAGTACCCCGTCCAAACTGTCCCAGCTGCGCGAACTGTCGGTGGTTGTCGCCGATACCGGTGACTACGACGCGATCAAGCGCCTGCAGCCGGTGGATTGCACCACCAACCCGACCCTGGTGAAGAAGGCGCTGGACCTGCCGGTCTATGCCGAGCTGATCGAACGCGAACTGGCCTGGGGCCGCCAGCAGGGCGGTGACCGCGAAGCCGTGGTGCACGCCGTGGCCGACCGCCTGACCATCGGCGTCGGCGCGCTGCTGAGCACGCTGGTGCCGGGCCGCGTGTCCACCGAAGTGGACGCCGACCAGGCCCACGACACCGAAGCCACCGTGGCCAAGGCCCGCCAGTTCATCCAGATGTACGCCGATGCCGGCGTGCCGCGCGAGAAGATCCTGATCAAGATCGCCGCGACCTGGGAAGGCGTGGAAGCCGCGCGCATCCTGCAGGCCGAGGGCATCGACTGCAACCTGACCCTGATCTTCAACCCGACCCAGGCCCTGGCCTGCAGCGAAGCCGGCGCGTTCCTGATCTCGCCGTTCGTCGGCCGCATCCTGGACTGGTACGTGGCCAACGGCCAGACCCCGGCCAACATCGACGAAGACCCGGGCGTGAAGTTCGTGCGCGGCGTGTATGCCGAGTTCAAGCGCCGCGGTTCGCCGACGGTGGTGATGGGCGCCTCGTTCCGTTCGACCGCGCAGATCGAAGCGCTGGCCGGCTGCGACCGCCTGACGATTTCGCCGGACCTGCTGGAGAAGCTGGACGCCGACCACGGCGAGCTGCCGCGCAAGCTGGTGGCCGGTGCGGCCGACGGCGTGGCGGTCACTCCGATCGACGCGGCGAAGTTCGCGGCGGATCTGGCCGCGGACCCGATGGCGACCGAGAAGCTGGCGACGGGTATTGATGCGTTTGCCAAGGATCTGCAGGCACTGCGCGAGCGGATCCGTTCGGAACTGTGATTGCGGCGAACGGCTGAGCCCCTCGTGGCGGGGGCTGGTCGCGTTGAAGCAAAAGCCGCGCTGGGTCTTGCGGTAGGCAGGGCGGGTGGGCCGTGCAGGGGACGCTGCAAGTACGTCCATGTAAGCTCGGTCGCCGCATCCATGCGGCTCACGCCCCTGCACGACCCACCCGCCCTGCCTTCGACAGTTTCCGGTGGCCGCCCGCCACGGAAGAAAGAAAGAAGAGCAACCGCGGGTCGCGCGCTTCGCTTGCTCGCAGCCGAGCATGGCTCGGCTCTACAAGAGCACTGCAGAACCAAAGAAAAAGGACGCGGCGAAAGCCGCGTCCTTTTTCTTTTCCATCAGTTCGTCAGAAACCCAATGCTCTTGCCCACCGTCACCGGGAAACTGTCGAAGGCGGGACGGGGGCGGCTGGCAGGACCGCAGGCGCCATGGATGGCGCCTACGAGCCCCCATGGATGGGTTTACGGCGTGTCCTGCCAGCCGCCCCCGTCCCGCCCAACCATCAGCAACCCAGAGCCGCTTCAGCTTTTGACGTTGACGTTGACGTTGACGTTGACGTTGCCCGCCGCAGGCGGACCTCCGCGCGTCAGCGCGGCGCCTCCACATCCAACCCGATCGGGCAGCTCACGCCGGTGCCACCAATCCCGCAATACCCGTTCGGGTTCTTCGCCAGATACTGCTGGTGGTAATCCTCGGCGTAGTAGTACTCCGGCGCCGGGTACACGATCTCGGTGGTGATCGGCCCGTAGCCGGACGCGTCCAGCTGCGCCTGGTAGGCCTCGCGGCTGGCCAGCGCCGCCGCATACTGGGCCTCGTCGGTGGCGTGGATCGCCGAGCGGTACTGGGTGCCCGTGTCGTTGCCCTGGCGCATGCCCTGGGTCGGGTCGTGGCTCTCCCAGAACAGCTGCAGCAGCCGCTCCAGGCTCACCACCGCCGGGTCGAACACCACCTGCACCACCTCGGTGTGGCCGGTCAGGCCCGAGCAGACCTCTTCATAGGTCGGGTTCGGGGTAACGCCACCGGCATAGCCGACCGAGGTGCTGTACACGCCCGGCTCGGTCCAGAACTTGCGCTCGGCGCCCCAGAAGCAGCCCAGCGCGAAGCGGATCTGCTGCAGGCCGGCGAAGCGGTCCTTCAGCGGATGGCTGTTCACGAAGTGCTGGTTGCTGTGCAGCGGCAGCGGCTGGTCGCGGCCCGGCAGTGCCTCTTCCGGGCGCGGCAGGCGCTGCTTGAAGGCCCCGATGCCGAGGATGCCCTGGCTGATTCCCAACATGATGCGCTCCTACGCCGGCTGTCCGGCCCAATCGTCTGCGTCTGAAATGGGGTCGGACGGGCCCTGGCCCAAGTCCAGCGCGGCGATGATCTCCTCGGCCTGCGGCCGTGCCACGTCGGGGATGCCGACCCGCAGCACGCCGAACAAAGGCAGCTCGCCCATGCCGCCCAGCAGCTGCTCGCCGAACACGAACGCGGGGATGCCGGCATCCTCCAGCGCGTGCTTGACCAGGTGGGCGTCGAACAGATTGTCGGCCTTGTACACGATGTGCATGGGCGGCTCCTCGGGACAGGGGTCCAGCATACGCCCGGGGCCTGAATCGCGCCGCCGCGCTCGCCGGGCGTGGCCCGGCGCTACCTACCCCGACCGGGCAGCCCCGCCCCTGACGCGCTAAACTGTTGGTCTTTCTGCCTTTCTCTTTCGCCGACTCATGTCCGAGCACACCCCCGCCAGCCCCGAGACCCCCGCCGACAGCCACGAGAAGCGCGATTTCATCCGCCAGATCGTGCGCGAGGACCTGGCCAGCGGTAAGCACCAGGCGATCAAGACCCGCTTCCCGCCCGAGCCGAATGGCTACCTGCACATCGGCCATGCCAAGTCGATCTGCCTGAACTTCGGCCTGGCCGGTGAGTTCAGCGGCGTCTGCAACCTGCGCTTCGACGACACCAACCCGGCCAAGGAAGACCCCGAGTACGTGGCCGCCATCCAGGACGACGTGCGCTGGCTGGGCTTCACCTGGAACGAGCTGCGCCACGCCTCGGATTACTTCCAGACCTATTACCTGGCCGCCGAGAAGCTGATCGAACAGGGCAAGGCCTACGTCTGCGACCTGTCGGCCGAGGAAGTGCGTGCCTACCGCGGCACCCTCACCGAGCCGGGCCGCCCGTCGCCGTGGCGCGACCGCAGCGTCGAGGAAAACCTCGACCTGTTCCGCCGCATGCGTGCCGGTGAATTCCCGGACGGTGCGCGCACCGTGCGCGCCAAGATCGACATGGCCAGCGGCAACATCAACCTGCGCGATCCGGCCCTGTACCGCATCAAGCACGTCGAGCACCAGAACACCGGCAACGCGTGGCCGATCTACCCGATGTACGACTTCGCCCATGCACTGGGCGATTCCATCGAGGGCATCACCCACTCGCTGTGCACGCTGGAATTCGAAGACCACCGCCCGCTGTACGACTGGTGCGTGGACAACGTCGATTTCGCCCATGACGATGCGCTGACCCAGCCGCTGGTCGACGCCGGCCTGCCGCGCGAAGCCGCCAAGCCGCGCCAGATCGAGTTCTCGCGCCTGAACATCAACTACACCGTGATGAGCAAGCGCAAGCTGATGGCGCTGGTCACCGAGCAGCTGGTGGACGGCTGGGAGGACCCGCGCATGCCGACCCTG